>NZ_NHNZ01000174.1:0-131420 GCF_002727095.1 Halorubrum sp. C191
CTGTCTCGCGGCCGCCGATGGCGCCCGCTCGTCGGCACGCGCCAGCGCCTCGATAGTTTATAAGTGGGGGATGTTTTCTCTCACGGACGTTTCACGCGCTCGGCAGGTCGATCTCGTCCCCGTCGGCGTAGACCGTCGGGTCCCGGATGATCCCGTCGAGGTGGAGCGGCGCGTCCGTCTCGCCGCCGATCCCGACGTTGTCGCCGATCGCGATGTGGACGGTCCCGCCCGCCTTCTCGTCTAGGAGGACTGACCCGACGAGTTCCGCAACGCCGCCGTTGGTGCCGATGCCGAGTTCCGCGAGGTTGTACGCCGCGTCGCCGACCTCGTCGGCGGCGGCCTCGACGTCGGCGCGGATCGCGTCGTCGGCGATCTCGGTCACGAACCCGTCCTCCACCTCGAACGCCAGCTCCCGCCCGTCGTCGAGCAGGCCGTGGGGCATCATCGTCCCGTCGACGACGAAGGTTCCGGTCGCGCTCGCGGGCGCGACGAACACCTCGCCCGCGGGGAGGTTCGAGAAGTCGCCCGGGTCGCGGACCATGCCGGTGTCGGCGAGCCACTCGCGGTCGCCGACCTCGAAGGTGATGTCCGTGCCGGCGGGCGCGGTGACGCGGACCTCGCTGGCGTCGCCGATCTGCCCCAGCACGTCGTCGCAGGCGGCCTCGATGGCGGCGTAGTCGGCGTCGAGCCCCGTCGTGAACACGTCCTTGGTGATCCCGGGCAGCGTCGCGCCGCGCGCGCCGGCGTCGCAGGCCGCGCCGCGGGCGCGGGTGTGGCTCAGGCTCTTCGTCGTCGGCGCGAGGAAGGCGTCGGCCTCCGCCATCGCGGCCGCGACCGGTGCCGGCGGCTCCGTCCCGTGCTGTTCGGTCGGGGGGTACCGGAGGAGCGTCGCGTCGTCGGTGACGGCGCTCGCGGCCGCGTACAGCGCCTCGCCGATCGGCTCGCGCTCGTCGTCGGTGACGACCGCGACCGATTCGTCGGGAGCGACGTTCAGACACTGTTCGACCGCGGTCGTCGCGGCGTCGGAGAGATCGGCTGCCATGCCAGCGTCTCCGTTCGGCCGGGCGTTAGGCCTTGTCATCGCTGAGTTTACTCTATTCCGTAATTGAATTATTTACGTCCGGTACCGATCGGCGTCGAATTAACCGATCGATTACTCGTGGGGTAGTTAATTTCATTTCACCCACCTCGAAAAGATTATACCGATTCCCGAGCGAGGGGCAGATATGATACGCGTGGGCGTCAACGGCTACGGCACGATCGGGAAACGGGTCGCGGACGCCGTCGCGGCCCAGCCGGACATGACACTCGTCGGCGTGACGAAGGCGTCGCCCGACTACGGCGTCGAGGCCGCGGCGCGGCGCGGCTACGACCTGTACGCGGCGGTCGAGGACCGCGTCGAAGACTTCGCGGCCGCCGGCGTCGACCTGTCCGGGATCCTCGGCGACCTGCTCGACGCCGTCGACGTCGTCGTCGACTGCGCGCCCTCCGGCGTCGGCGAGCGCAACGCGCCCGTCTACGAGGCCCACGACACGCCGGCGATCTTCCAAGGCGGCGAGGACGCCGCCGTCGCCGAGGCCTCCTTCAACGCCCGCGGTCGGTTCGAGGCGGCCCGCGGCGCGGACGCGGTCCGCGTCGTCTCCTGTAACACGACCGCGCTCTCGCGGCTGCTCGCGCCGCTCGACGAGACCTACGGCGTCGAGAAGGCGCGCGTCACGCTCGTGCGCCGCGGCGGCGATCCGAGCGAGACGGACCGCGGCCCGATAAACGACATCGTTCCCGACCCCGCGGCGGTCCCCTCTCATCACGGTCCGGACGTGAACGAGATTCTTCCCGACCTGCCGGTCGACACCGCGGCACTGAAGGCGCCGGTCACGGGGATGCACACCCACAGCGTCAACGTCACGCTGGAGAGCGACCCCGACTCGGGGGCCGTCCGCGACCTCCTCGCCGACGAGGACCGGATCTTCCTCGTGCCGGAGGCCGCGGGCATCGACGGTGCGGGCGCGCTGAAGGAGTACGCCGCCGACGCGGGGCGGCCCCGCGGCGACCTCTGGGAGAACTGCGTCTGGGAGGAGTCGATCAGCGTCACCGGGCGAGACCTGTACCTCTTCCAGAACGTCCACCAAGAGGCCGACGTGGTCCCGGAGAACGTCGACGCGATCCGCGCGATGACGACCGACGTCGACGCGGCCGAGTCGGTGGCGCGGACGAACGAGACGCTCGGCGTGGGTCTCGAAAGTCGGCTCGGGAACGACGGGCCGGCGCGCGCGGAACTGACGGCCGACGACTGACGCCGTAGTCGCGGTCTTTTCGGTCGCTACCGTCCGGAAGCCGCCGTCACTCGGTCGGTCGCGTGACGAGGAACGTCCGGCCGCCGCGGCGTTCGAGGTGGACCTCGCTCCCGTCGACGCGGTTCACGCGGACTCGGTCCGGGAGGCGGTCGGTTCGACAGTCGGTGATGTCCACGCGCGTGGGCGTCGCGTACCGGGGTCGGTCGGCGGTGACTGCGCTCATACACCTAGTTCGGCCCGGAACGCTCCTATAACCGAGCCATCCGCGGAGTGAAAGTGAAAGTGGACGATCCGCTGCCGCTCGCCGGTGATTCGGACAGTCGGGCTCGCCGCCGGCGGTCCGCTGTCGTCCCTCTCGGCGGTCCGCTGTCGCCCTACCGCCGGAGGCCGGTCGCCTCGTCGTCCTCGACGAACCGCACCGTGAAGTAGTCGTAGCCGCCGTAGGCAGCATCGAGCGCGTCCATCCACCAGTTCCACCGCTCCACCAGCGAGGAGTCGTCCGGCGCGTCCTCCATGTGTCCGATCACCCCCCTCACGGTCAGGCCGTGGCCGCGGTCCTCGGAGGGCCGTCCGGAGTCGACGAGGTCGCGGGCCGCCCGCGAGACGGCCCGCCGCTCGGCCTCGGTCCCGCCGAACTCGTCTTCGAGCGCGCGTTCCAGACGCTGTCTGTCCATGAACGGGTTTGGGTGCGCAGGTATATGAGTCGCGTGGTAGGGGGTGTCAGGTCCGGTGTCGCGACGGGTTTGCGTCGACTCCGCGGGCGACTCACAACCGCGCCGCGAGCGCGAGGAACAGCAGCGAGAACGGGGCCGTGAGCAGCGCCAGCGCCAGTCCGCCCGCTCCCTCGCCGGCCGCAACGGCCATGAGGAGGCCGACTACGAGCGAGGACGATCCCAGCGTCGCGAGGGTGAGCCGCTCCGGGACGCTCGCCCGGTCTGGCCCGTCGCTCTCCGCCAGCACCGCGCCGAGCGCGGACTCGACCGCGTCCGCCCGGTCGCGGGGGACGAACAGCCACGGCGTCGACCGGAACCACGCGTTCCCGCGGTACGCGAGCAGGAACACCGTCGTCCACGGGAGGTCGATCCGGCGCGTCCTGACGACCGCCCCGAGGTCATCGCTCCGAGTTCGGTCGCGCGCCGGATACGTCCGCGCGATCGCCCGCTCGGCCGGGTCGAGCCGAACGGCGACCCCCGACGACTCGGCGACCGCCGGCACGAACCAGACGACCCAGAACAGCGGCCAGAGGGCCGGCAGGAAGTCAGTCGGCAGCGCCAGCGCCGCCGCGACGACCGCGCCGAGCCCGGCCAGCGTCCAGCCGGGCCGAAGCGTCTCTGCGGCCTCGCGCAGTCGGGCGACGGACGGCTCCCCGACCGAACTCTCGCGGTACACGGCGTACAGCACCGGCACGGTACCGAGCAGAAGCGCGAGCAAGAGCGCGACCCCGACGGCGATCGCCTCGGCCCCGACGCTCGGGACCGCGAGGTCGCCGGACGCGATACCCGCGATCCCCCCGGCGGCGACGGTGCCGAAGACGACGAGGACCGCGCCGGCGATTCCGACTGACACCCCGATCGCGAGCGAGCGCAGTCGCTCGTGGCGGACCGGCCCCCACTCGATCGGGTCGCGTTCGGCGACCGTCTCGGGGACGCTCCGGTCGCCGTGGGGGTCGGCCCGGACCTCCGCGGACTCCGTGCGGTCCATCGCCTCCTCGGAGGTGGAGGGCGTCCCGCGCTCGGAGGGCATACGAGCGCAGTTACCGCCGCGGTAATAAAAAGCGTGAGGCCGGCTTCCGGGTCGACTGACCGGCTACTGCTCCGACGCGGCGGCGTCCGCGTTCGGCTCGGCCGCGTCCGTCGCCGCCCCGGAGGGCTCCGCGGGCTCGACGTTGCCGAGCCGGAGCGCGTTCCCGGTGACGCCGAGGCTCATACCCATGTCGCCGACGACGACGGCCATCGCGACGCTCACGTAGCCGAGGGGAGCGCCCGCGGCGAGTAGCGCCTTCACGGCGAGGGAGGCCCCGATATTGGTTCGGATCGTCGAGCTCGCGCGCGAGGCGAGGTCGACGACGTACGGGAGCCTGGTCAGGTCGTCGGCCATCAGCGCCACGTCCGCGGTCTCGATGGCGGTGTCGGTGCCGGCGGCGCCCATCGCGACCCCCACGTCCGCCGCCGCGAGCGCCGGGGCGTCGTTGATCCCGTCCCCGACCATCGCGACGCCGCCGTCGGTCTCGGCGGCGAGTTCACGCACCGCCGCGACCTTCTCGTCGGGGAGCAGATCCGCGCGCACCTCGTCGACGCCGACGCGGTCGCCGGTCGCCCGCGCGGTCCGCTCGTTGTCGCCGGTGAGCATCGCGACCCGGTCGACGCCGAGTTCGTGGAGGCGGTCGACGACCCACGCCGCCTCCGGACGGACTGTGTCCGCGACCGCCACGACGCCCTCCAGTTCCGCCTCGGTCCCGACGAGGACGACCGTCTTCCCCTCGGCCTGAAGCCGCGGAATCGTCTCGCTCGCTAGGTCGAGGTACTGCCCGTGGTCGCAGGGCTCGGGCTCCGCGGCGGCGCTCGCCTCGCTCCCGCGCGCTCCGTCTCCGCCAGCGTCGTCGGCGTCGTCGCGCTCCCGAACCACCCCTCCGTCAGGGCGGACGTGGGCGTGGCTCAGGTCGAAACCGAGGTCCTCGAACAGCGAGGGCTTGCCGGCGTAGTGGGTCTCGCCGTCGATATCAGCGCGGACGCCTTCGCCCGTGAGCGTCTCGAAGTCGGTGACCTCGGTCTCGTCGCTGGACCCGGTACCGGCGGCCTCGGAACCGGCGGCGTCAGTGCCCCGCACCACTATCGCCTCCGCCACCGGGTGTTCGCTCCGTCGCTCGATGGCGGTCGCGCACGCGAGCACGTCGTCGGCCTCGCGGTCGCCGAGGGGGACCACGTCGGTCACCGACAGCTCGCCGCGCGTGAGCGTCCCGGTCTTGTCGAGCGCGACGACGTCGACGTCGCCGGCCGCCTCCAGGTGTTCGCCGCCCTTGATCAGGACGCCGTTCCGGGCGGCCGCGGTCACGCCGGAAACGACGCTGACGGGCGTCGAGATGACGAACGCGCAGGGGCACGCGACGACGAGCAGGGTGAGTCCGCGGACGAACCACGTCTCCGCGCCGCCGCCGACGAGGACGGGGCCGAGCGCGGCGGTCGCGACCGCGCCGACCACGACGATCGGGGTGTAGACGCCTGCGAAGCGGTCGACGAACCGCTCGGCGCGCGTCTCCTCGCCGTTGGCGGCCTCGACGAGATCGACGACCCTCGCGATGGTCGACTCCTCGGCGGGCGCGGTGGCCTCAACCTCGAGGTAGCCGGCCTCGTTGATCGAGCCGGCGTACACCTCGTCGCCGGGCTCCTTCTCCGCCGGGACCGACTCGCCGGTGATCGGCGACTCGTCGACCGCGCCGGAGCCCTCGCGGACCACCCCGTCGAGCGGGACGCGATCGCCGGGTCGCACCGCGAGCCGCTCGCCCGTCGCGACGGCCTCGGCGGGGACCGTCTCCTCCTCGCCGTCCCGGATCACGACCGCCTCGTCGGGGGACAGCTCCATCAGCTCGCGGAGGGAGGTGCGCGCCCGGTCGATCGAGTAACGTTCGAGCAGCTCGGCGACCGAGAACAGCACCGCGAGCGTCGCCGCCTCGAACGGGAGGTCGACGAGCAGCGCGGCGACGACCCCGACGCTCATCAGCAGGTCGATGTCGAGGCTCACCCCCCGCAGCGAGTAGAACCCGTTCCGGAGGATCGGCGGCCCGGCGATCGCGACCGCCAGCAGGTACGCGACCGAGGCGCCCGTGACGGCCCACGGCCCGAGGAAGCCGACGCCGCCGATCGTCGCGAACGTCGGGTCGAGCCCGGGGAGCAGCCACTCGAGGGCGAGCCCGACCGCGAGGAAGGCCCCGCCGACCGCGGTGGCGATCGCGCGCGGGCTCGTGAACAGGCCGTCGGCGACGCCGTCGGACTCCGCATCCGCGACCGCGTACCCCGCGCCCTCGACGGCGGCCGTCAGCGCCTCCACGTCCGTCGCCTCCGGATCGTACGTGAGGACGACGACGCCCGTCGTGGGCCGAGTGTCGACCGAGCGGACGCCCTCCCGATCGAGCGCGCCCTCGACTTTCCCCGCGCACGACGAGCAGTCCATGTCCGGCACCGCGAGCCGGAGCTGCGCTCCCGTCGGCGCGCTCCCGTCCGACTCGTCGGGATCGGCTGTCGGGTTCGATTCGCTCATTAGCTGAACGTCGCTCCCGGAGCGTTATTAATCTAGCTACCACATAGAGGCATTATTTTATAAGATATTAATAAAAATAGATTCGAAGTAAACAAATTTGACGAGGAAGTATTTACCTCCGAGCCGGCTACCCGCGGGTATGACAGACTGGCGCGCCGTCGGCTCCGGCTTCGTCGTGATGCTGATCGCCGGGCTGCTGGCCACGCTCGTCCCCGTCGTGGGCCACGTCGGCGCGGGACTCATCGGCGGGTTCGTCGCCGGCTACGTCGCCGCCGGCGGGCTGCTCTCCGGCTTCTGGCACGGCCTGCTCGTGGGCTCGGTGAGTGGCGTGGCCGTCACGCTCCTGCTCGCCGCGTTCGGCGGCCTCGTCGGACTGGCCGGTGGCCCACTCGGAAGCCTGCTCGGTGGCGCGGGGGTCCTCGTCGTCGGGCTGTTCCTGACGCTGCTGTTCGCGGTCGACTCGGCGCTTGCGGGTGCTATCGGCGGCGTCCTCGGATAGCGGGATCGGCTCGAAGCGGTCCGTCGCTGCGGGGCTCCGGTATCTTATTACAATAGAACCGCGGACGCGACGGGACCGGCCGCCCCGCGACCGGAATTCACGCGCTCTCGACGGCGTCGAGGACCGCCTCGTAGTCCGGCTCGTTGGTCGGGTCGTCGGCGACCCAGTCGAAGACGACCTCGCCGTCGTCGTCGATCACGAACACGGCGCGGTTCGCGATGCCGTGGAGGCCGAGTTCGGCGATGTCGATCTCGAGGTCGTACGCGCGGATCGCGTCGCCGGCCATGTCGCTCACGAGGTCGAACTCGATCCCGTGCTCCTCGCGGAACGCGCCCTGCGAGAACGGCGAGTCGGCGCTGATCCCGAAGAGAGTCGCGCCGGCCTCCGCGAAGGCGTCGGCGCGCTCTTGGAAGGCGATCATCTCGTTCGTACACGGCGGCGTGAACGCGCCGGGGAAGAACGCGAGCACGACCGGCCCGTCGCCGATCTCCTCGTCGAGGTCGAACGGCTCGTGATCGCTCGTGCCGACCGTCGCGGTGAACGCG
The DNA here is from genome assembly GCF_002727095.1 of Halorubrum sp. C191. Lineage (NCBI taxonomy): Archaea > Methanobacteriati > Methanobacteriota > Halobacteria > Halobacteriales > Haloferacaceae > Halorubrum > Halorubrum sp. C191. The sequence goes on from NZ_NHNZ01000174.1 coordinate 7,593, forward strand.
GGTGCGTCGTCGCCTGTGGATACCATCGACTCTCGATACGGCTGATTCACGCAAAAGCCTTGTCGCGACCTCGTTCGGTGCCGGTATTGGCCCGCTACCGTCTCGGGCCGAACCCGCACCGAGTCACTCGCGGTCGAGGTACTCCTGTTGGATGTCGACGATCTCGCCGGAGTCCTCGCAGTCGGCGTACCGGCGGAGCGGCTCCGCGTTGAGTTCGAGGAACGTCTCGCCCCACGTGAACTTCGACAGGGCGCGCTCGGCGCGGTCGCGCTCGCCGAGAATCACCAGCGCCGCGGCGAACGCCTCGACGGTGGTGAGCCGCATCGGACGGCCGAAGTTCACGGGGTTGGCGGCGACGAGGTAGGGCAGCGCGCGGTGCTCGCCGGGGAGCGAGAACATCTTCTCGCCCGCCGACTCCCACGAGCAGTCGAGCGCGACGAGCGCGGTCTCGGCGGCCCGCTCGGCGTCGACGGGCGAGAGCGCGCGCTCGGCGTGGGGGTTGAGGACGACCCCGTACGGCGTGGCTCGGTCCGAGCGGTGGAGCTCGGCGAGGTCGAAGCGCGCGAGCTTCCGGGCCGTACACTTGTCGGGGTCGTCGTCGCCCTCGTACCGGACGTGGAGGTCCACACTTGGCGTTCGACGGAGTCGCGTATAAGCCGTACGGACGCCGTCGGCAGAAAAAATGCGGGTGGTCGACGCCCGCGCGCCGTCACGGGGCGCGGGTCTGCGTCACGATCGGTTCGCCGTCGTCGGCCTCTTCGGGGACGCGCGTCCGCGTCCCGATCGGAGCCGATTCGCCTTCGGTTGTCAGTTCCTTCATCGCGTTTTACAGTATTTACTCGGTGCGTAAAAAATTTTGGCTGAAATACCTATTACCCGCCCTTTGTCCTTATATAGACATGGTTTTTTGGTATTTATACCAACGAATGTTTTAGCAAATACTATTTTTGTGCCTGATCAAACGCGCCAGTTATTCGCCAGTCCGCCGCGAATCGGACTCCGCCGCTTCGTCCCGATACCGTCAAACCGGCCCGGTACCGGCGGGATTTTTCCTCGTCGCCGCGCAGGTGATCGTATGGAGCTGTTCGCGGTTCCGGACCTCCCGGAGATCCGGGAGGGAGACGACCTCGCGGCCATGATCGGCGAGCGCGTCGACCTCCGCGAGGACGACGTGGTCGTCGTCGCCAGCACGGTCGTCTCGAAGGCCGAGGGACGCGTCTTCGACCTCGACGACTTCCCGGCCGGCCCCCGGGCCCGCGAGGTCGCCGACCGGCTCGCCGAGATAGCGGACGAGGAGAAGGATCCGCGCTTCGCGCAGGCGGTCATCGAGGAGTCGACGGAGCTGGTCATGGAGGCGCCGTTCCTCCTCACCGCGACGCGCTTCGGGCACGTCGGCGTCAACGCCGGCATCGACCGCTCGAACGTCCCGGACGGCGACCTGCTGCTGCTCCCGGAGCGCCCCACCGAGAGCGCGGAGCGCATCCGCGACGGACTCGCGGCCGACCGCGTCGTCGTCAGCGACACCTCCGGTCGTCCCTTCCGGCACGGCCAGCGCGGGGTCGCGATCGGCTGGGCCGGGCTACCCGCCAGCCGCGACTGGCGCGGCGAACGCGACCGCGACGGCCGCGAGATGGGCGTCACCGTCCAGAACGTGATCGACGAGCTCGCCGCCGCCGCCAACCTCGTCGCCGGCGAGGGCGCGGGCGGCACCCCGGTCGTCGTCGTCCGGGACTGGGAGTTCGGCGACCACGACGGCTCGGACAATCACTTCCGCGAGGTCGAGGGCGACTTCGTCCGGCAGGCCCTGCGGGAGTGGACCTTTCAGGAGTAACCATGCTCGGAATCGAACTCACCCCAGAACACGAGCTGTCTCGCCTCGTCGACCTCGGCGTCCGCGCCGAGGAGGCCGGCTACGACGCCGTCTACTCGACGTGTCACTACAACAACCGCGACCCGTGGGCGTTCCTCTCGCGGCTCGCGGCCGCCACCGACTCGGTCCGGCTCGGTCCGGGGGTCGCCAACCCCTACGAGACCCACCCGGTGACGCTCGCGTCGAAGGTCGCGACCCTCGACGAGGCCTCCGAGGGGCGCGCCGTCTTCGGGCTCGGCCCGGGCGACCCCTCGACGCTCGCCAACCTCGGCCTCGAAGACGAGCGCGGGCTCCGCTCGGTGCTGGAGGCGTTCAAGACCGCACAGCGGCTCTGGGCCGGAGAGCGCGTCGACCACGAGGGCACCTTCGACGCCGCGGACGCCGGGCTCAACTACGAGCCGCCGCAGGGCGCGGACATCCCGGTCCACGTCGGCGGCGAGGGGCCGCACATGTGTCGGATGGCCGCGAAGCACGCCGACGGCCTCCTGTACAACGGCTCGCATCCGAAAGACCTCGCGTGGGCCCGCGAGCAGGTCGACGACGGCCTCGACGACAGGCCCGATAGCCGGGGCGAGTTCGACCTGATCGCCTACGCCGCGGTGTCGGTCGCCGAGGACGAGGCCGCCGCCCGCGAGGCCGCCCGGCCGCCGGTCGCGTTCATCGCCGCGGGCGCGGCCCCGCCCGTCCTGAAGCGCCACGGGATCGACCCCGACGCCGCGAGCGAGATCGGTGACCGCGTCTCGGCCGGCGAGTTCTCCGCCGCCTTCGAGCGCGTGACCCCCGAGATGGTCGACGCCTTCTGTATGGCGGGCACCCCCGAGACCGTCCGCGAGCGCGCCGCCGCCGTCGCCGAGCACGCCGACGGCCTCGTCGTCGGCTCGCCGCTCGGGCCGGACCTCGAGGCCGCCGTCGACCTCGCGGCCGAGGCGGTCGACGGGCTGTTCTGAGGTCCGTCGACCTCGCGGCCGAGGCGGTCGACGGGGGCTGTTCCGGGCCGCGTCGACGGGGGCTGTTCCGGGCCGCGTCGGCGGCGCCCGCACTGCTTTCACGCACGCTGGCGGCGGATTCTCGCCCGCTGACAATCGAGAATCGCTGCTGATAACGCCGGCGGGAGGTTCATAACCCGCTCTCGTCGAGGGCGAAGTATGTCCACGACACGACAGCGCCGCCCGGGTGTCCGCGGGCGGTACGAGGCCCTCCTGTGGCGGACGATGGACGCGCTCGGCGTCACCGAATCGATAGAGCGCAAGGTCGTCACGGCGGTCGGCATCCAGTTTCTCGTCACGGTCGGCATCTTTCTCACTCAGTTTTTGATCTCGGGGACCGCCGCGTACGTCGTCTCGGGGGCGCTGTTCCTCGGCGCGGTCGTCGCCATCTACAACACGCTGCTCATCGTTCGACAGGACTTCGTCGGCCCGATACGCGCGCTGGAGCGTCAGGCGGAGGCGATCGCCGCGGGGAATATCGACGACGCGCGTGAGCCCGACGCGACCGGGTCGTCGGGCGGCGACGCCGCGGGCGCCCTCGACCCGACCCAACCCGACGAGATCGGGAGCCTCGTCGGCGCCTTCGGCGAGGTCCACGGGTACCTCACGACCGTCTCCGCGCAGGCGGAGGCCCTCGCCGATCAAGAGTTCGACGACCCCGCGCTCGACGAGGAGGTCCCGGGCGCCTTCGGGGCGTCGCTCGACGAGATGGCCGAGAACCTCGCGGCCTACACCACCGAGCTGGAGGCGCTCGTCGACGCCTTCGGCGATGCCGCCGAGCGCGCGCAGGACGGCGACCTGACGGCGACCATCGACGGGGACGCGCTGGCGACCGACGAGGGCCGGTACGTCGAGATCGTCGACAACTACAACCGGCTCGTCGCGACGCTCGGCGAGACGGTCGGCGAGGTCGGCGGGTTCACCGCCGACGTGGCCGGGGCCGCGGACGAGGTGCGCGCGAGCATGGACGAGGTCGACGACGCGAGCGGCGAGGTCGCGCGCTCGGTCCAGGAGATCTCCGACGGCGCGGCCGAGCAGACGGACGAGCTGGAGGCGATCGCGAGCGAGATGAACACGCTGTCGGCGACCGTCGAGGAGATCGCGGCGAGCGCCGACGACGCGGCCGAGACCGCGCGCGACGCCGCCGAACGCGGTCGCTCCGGCCGCGAGGAGGCGGCTGAGGCGATCGCGGAGCTTGAGACGCTGGAGACGCGGATCGGCGAGACGGCGGCCGCGGTCACGGACCTCGCGGACCGGGTCGGCGAGATCGACGAGATCGCGGCCGTGATAGACGAGATCGCGGAGGAGACCAACCTGCTCGCGCTGAACGCCTCCATCGAGGCGGCGCGCGCCGACGGCTCCGGCGACGGGTTCGCGGTCGTCGCCGACGAGGTGAAGTCGCTCGCCGAGGAGACGCGCGAGTCCGCGGGGGAGATCTCCGGGCGGATCGAGGAGGTCCAGACCGCGTCGGCGGAGACCGCCGCCGACGCCGAGGCGATGGAGGCCCAGGTAGCCGAGGGGGTCGAGACGATCGAGTCGACGCTGCGGGAGTTCGAGGGCGTCGTCGAGGATGTGACGAGCGTCGACGAGACGGTCCAAGAGATCAGCGACGCGACCGACGACCAGGCGCGCACCACGCAGGAGGTCGTCGACATGGTCGACGGCGTCGCCTCCGTGAGCCGACAGACCGCGACCGAGGCGGAGACCGTCGCGGCCGCGGCCGAGGAGCAGACCGCAACCGTCTCCGAGGTGACCGGCCGGGTCCACACGCTCTCGGACCGGTCCGACGACCTGTTGGCGCGGCTGAACGAGTTCGAGGTTCCCGACGGGGGCGACGGTGCCGAAACCGTCGACGGTCCGGGGGCCGGCGCCGAGGTGCGGTCGGCGACGGGCGCCGACGACGACTGAGGACGCGGTCGGCGATCGGTGCTGACGACGACTGAGGACGGTCTGGGCGCGACGAGGTCGGCGACCGGCGCCGCCGACTACTCCGAGCGCCCGCGTCCGCCGAGCGAGGGCAGGTTCACGCCAATCTCACCGAGCAGCGCGCCGACGGCGGCGTAGCCCAGCGCGCCGACGGAAGTGATAATCAGGACCTGTCCGACGAGGACGAGCAGCGCCGACAGCGGGTCGCCGGCGCCGAGGATGAGGTCGTTCAGGAAGATGTCGACGAACCGCCCGACGTCGCCGACCAGCCGGGAGACGAAGTCGATGAGCGCCATCATGAGTCACGCTTGTACCGGGGGGTACTTGGGTGTTGAGTTCGCGGCGGGACCTCGATCGCTCCGGAACTACGCCTCCGAACACGGCTCCGACGGGTCGTCGTCGCGCGCGTACCGCAGCGCCCAGGCGATCAGGACGCCCTGAAACGGCAGGCGGGCCAGCGCCGCGAGCCGCGCCGGAGCGACGAGTCGGTCCGGGAGGAGGTCGTCGAGGGTGTCGCGCCGGGCGAGGTGGACGTTCGCCGGAAACACGGCGAGGAGGAGGGCGACGATCCCCCACGCGGACGGGCGCCGCGTCCGCGGTATCGCGACGCCGACCCCGAGGAGTATCTCGGCGATCCCGGAGAGGTACACCAGCCCGACGGGCCGGGGGAACGACGGCGGGATCGCCTCCGCGAACCGATCCGGGATCAGGAAGTGGGCGACCCCGGCGGTAACGTACGCCGCGCCCATGAGGGGCGCGAGCGAGCGTTCGGCGGCGTCCGACTCGACGGGATCGGGCCGTCGGCGCGCGGGCTGTGCGTCTGCGGCGTGGGACCGGTCGGCGTCGGCCATCGGTCCGACGCACGCACCGGACGCGTATCAGTCCTCCCCGACGGCCGCGGCGGGCCGTATCGGTGCGCGCGGTGCGGCCGAGGGTTCCGGGAACCGAACCCCTTACGAGCGGGCGAGCCCAACGGCGTGGTAATGAACACGTTGTTCTGGGTGCTGACGGGGGTCCTCGCGTACTCCGCGGTCGCGATGTGGCTGCGGAACGAGGGGATCCTCCCGGACGCGGTCAGGATCTCCGGACCGGTGTTGACGCTCCGGACCCTCCGCGGGCGCGCCTTCCTCGGCCGACTGGCGGCGCCGAAGCGGTTCTGGCGCGCGGTCGCCAACCTCGGCCTCGGCGGGGCCTTAGTGGCGATGGTGGCGTCGTTCGCGCTCATCCTCTCGTCGGCGATGTCGGCGTTCACGAACGCACAGCCCGCCGCGATCCAGCAGCCGCAGAACTTCCTCATCATCCCCGGCGTCAACGACTTCCTTCCCCTGTCGGTCGCGCCGGAGATCGTCGCCGGGCTCGGGGCCGCGATGGTGATCCACGAGGGGGCACACGGGCTCCTCTGCCGGGTCGAGGGCATCGACATCGACTCGATGGGACTCGTCTTCTTCGCGCTGCTCCCGGTGGGCGCGTTCGTCGAACCGGACGAGGAGGCGACGCAGGAGGCGTCTCGCGGCGCGCGCGCACGGATGTTCGCTGCCGGCGTCACCGCGAACACCGTCCTCACGATCGTCGTCTTCGCGCTCCTCTTCGGCCCCGTGGTCGGCGCCATCTCGCCCGCGGCGGGCTACGCGGTCGGCGAGGTCAACCCCGGCTCCCCGGCGGCCGCGGCCGACATCTCGCAGGGCGACCGGGTCGTCGAGGTCGCCGGAACGCCGATCGAGACGAGCGCCGAGTTCGAGTCGGCGATCGCCGACGCCGGCGACTCGGTTGCGCTCACGGTCGACGACGGCGACGCGCGGGAGACGGTGCGGGTCGACCGCGAGCTACAGGTGGTCGGGTCCGCCGGCGGCAACCCCCTCGGCGTGAGGATCGAGGGCGCACCGGTGACGATCGCGGCGGTGAACGGCGAGCCGGTCGCGACCGAGTCGGACCTCTTCGCCGCGGTCGGCGACGACGAGCGCGCCGCGCTGACGGTGACCGGCAACGCGACCGTCGTCGACCAGGTCCGCGACGCGCCCGGCGCCGAGGACGCCTCGGGCGTCGAAACGGCCGACGGCGAGGCCGCCGTCACCGTCCCGGACGTGCCGATCGGCGCGTACGTCGTCGGGGTTCAGGAGGACGGGCCGATCCACGACGCGGGCGCCGCCCTCGGCGAGCCGCTGACGATCGTCTCGGTCGACGGCGAGCGCGTCGTCGACAACGGGGCGCTCTCCGCGGTCCTCGGCGAGCGCGAGCCGGGGGAGACCGTCCCCGTCACCGTCTACGACGCTGACGGCGAACGCGACACGTACGAGGTCGAACTCGACGCCCACCCGAACCGCGACGGCGGCTTCGTCGGCGTCAGCGTCTTCCCCGGGACGAGCGGGCTCGCGCTCGACGACGTGGGCGTCACCGAGTATCCCGCCGGCGCGTACCTCGAACTGCTCGGCGGCGACGGGGGCGAGGAGACCGCCGGCGGCGTCCCGCTCGGCGGGGTCACCGACTCGCCGCTCGGCTTGGTGTTCGTCGCGCTCATCCTGCCGCTCGGCAGCCTGTTCGGGCTCCCGTTCAACTTCGCGGGGTTCACCGGCGACCTGACCAACTTTTTCGTTGTCGAGGGGCCGCTCGCGGTGCTCGGCGGCGGGACGTTCCTGCTCGCGAACCTCCTGTTCTGGTCGGGGTGGATCAACATCCAGCTGGCGCTGTTCAACTGCCTGCCGGCGTTCCCGCTCGACGGCGGCCGCATCCTCCGGATGGTCGCCGAGGCGGTGATCAGCCGGGTCCCGATCAGCGACCGGCACGCCGCGGTGCGGACGATCACGGTCTCGTCCGGCCTCGTCATGCTGACCGGACTGATCGCGATGATCTTCGGCAACCAGATCCTCACGGCGCTCGGGCTGATCTGAGGCCCGGCGCCACGTCTCGGCCGGTGGCGGAGCTGTTCGGCTGCGGCCGGCCGCGCGGCTCGGAAAGGCTCAACTCCCGGCCCGCCGAAGGCGGCGTATGCGCGCCCCGCTCGCGGCCGCCGCGCTCGTCGCGCTCGGCGTCCTCCTGATGGCGAACCCGCTGTTCCTCCCGGTCTCGGTCGGCGAGGCCGACCCGGCCTACACCCACACCGTTCGGTCGGTGACCGCCGGGTCGTCGGTGGGTCTCGACGCTCCGACCGACGAAGGTCTCGACGACTCGAACGCCGTCGTCGCGTACGCCGACCTTGACCCCGCCGCCCGCGCGGCGTTCGACCGCGCCCGCGACGCCCCCGAGGGCGCGTTCGGCGTCGAGAGCCCCGACGAGCGCGTCGACTCGCTGTCGTACCCGACCGACCCGACGCTCGGCGACGGACTGCTGATCGTCGAGCTCGACGGCGAGCGGTACGAGTTCTGGACCCGGACCGTCGAGCGCGAGCCGGGCGCCGTCGTCGCCCAGCGGGTCGTCCTCCAGCCGGTGGCGTTCCTCGGCGGCTTCCTCGCGGTTGTCGCCGGGGCCGCGGTCGGGCTACGGGAGCGGCTCGGCGAGGGGTGACGGGTCGGTGTCACGGCCACGACGGCGACGTACGAACCCAGAGCGCGACCCGTCGACCACAGAGGGCGACCTCACTTCCCGGCCGTCGGCGTCGGTTGGCCGACGGGCTTCGGCGCGCTGCCGGCCTCGATCGCCCGACGGGTCGACTCACCGATCTCGACGAGGTGACACAGGGGGTTCCCGGGGTAGACGACCGGGTTCTCCAGCAGGCCGATCAGGAGCCCGGTGAACGGGGCCTCCACCGCGACCGCGTCCTCCTTGAACGGGTTGGTGATCGTCGCGATGCGCTCGCCCTCGCGGACGAGCGAGCCGCTCTCGAAGTGGGTGTCGACGATGCCGCCGGAGTCGGCGCGCAGCCACGTCTTCTCGCCCGCCCCGGCGACAACGGTGCGCCAGCCGGGCCAGCGAACCGTGTCGGTCTCCAGGAGTCCGTACTCCGCGAAGACGGATTTGACGCCGTCGAGCGCGTCGTCGATGAGCGGGCGCTGGAACCGGTGGGCCTCCCCCATCTCGATCGTGATCGTGGGGATGTCGGCGTCGGTCGCCTCGCCGCGGAGCGTGCCGCTCGGCCCGTCGCTGTCGATGATCACCTTCGAGCCGAACGCCATCGCGAGCCGGTACACCGACTCGTCGGTCATGTCTGCGCGGACGTGGAGCATGTTCGTCCGGCCGCGGGTGGAGGTGTGGAAGTCGAGCCCGAAGTCGCACGGCGCGATGAAGTTCTCGTAGATCCGGTGGGCCATCCGCTTCGAGCTGGTCGACCCGGGCTTCCCGGGGAACGACCGGTTCAGGTCGCGGTCGTAGACGGGGAGGTACCGCTGCTGGGCGAGGAAGCCGGGCACGTTGAGGACGGGGAGACAGACGAGCGTGCCCGAAAGCGCCGAGAGGTCCCACTCGTGGGCGACCTCGCGGACGACCTCGATTCCGTTGAGTTCGTCGCCGTGGGCGGCCGCGGTCAGGAAGGCGGTCGGCCCATCGCGCTCCCCGTTGACGATCGTGACCGGGATACGGACGGGGTCGCCGAGGTACGTCTCGCTGATGCCGTAGCGGATGTTCTGCGTTTCGCCGGGCGGCACCGCCCCGCCGTTGTACGTGAACGCCCGGTCCTCGCTCATGGCAGACCGGAGCGCGGCGTCGGGTATATATATGGCGACCCGGAGACTCCGGATCTCGTCCGGCCGAAACGATCGGGGCGTCTTTTACGTCGGCCCGCGCAGTGAGAGGTATGAGTTCGGACTCGGTTCGGGTGGGAGTGTTGTCGCTGCACAACAGCAAGGAGACGAAGGCGATCTGTAACGCCGTCGAGGACCTCGGCCACGAGCCGGTGTGGCTCCGCGAGGAGAACGCCGCGGTGAGCGTCGAGGACGGCGAGGTGGCGGTCGAGCCCGCGGTCGACGTGATCGCGAACCGCCTGCTCTTATCGAACACCGACCAGCCCGCGGAGCTGCTCGGGCTGGCGGCGACGTTCGAGCGCATCCGGCCGATGCTGAACGAGCCGAACGCGGTGCTGGCGTCGATCCACAAGTTCGCGACGGCGGCGACGCTCGCCGACTGGAACATCCGCGTGCCCGACGCGCTGCTCGCGCTGTCGAACGACCGCCTCAACGAGGGCCGCGAGCGGTTCGGCGACGTGGGCGTGTATAAGACCGCGATCGGCACCCACGGCGGCGGGACGTGGAAGGTCGACCTGACCGAGCGCGTGAACCCGAAGGTCGGCAACCGGCAGGCGTTCCTCCAGCGGCTCATCGACCGCGACGACGAGAAGCACCGCGACCTGCGGGTGTACGTCGTCGGCGACGAGATCGTCGGGTCGATGTACCGCTACGCGCCCGAGGGCGACTGGCGCACCAACGTCGCGCTGGGCGGCGCGGTGGAGGACGCCACCGACGACATGCCGCAGGAGGCCGCCGACACCGCCCTCTACGCGGCCGAGGTGATGGGGCTCGACTACGCCGGCGTCGACCTCGTCGAGGGGTACGACGGCTGGTACGTCCTCGAAGTGAACCCCACGGCCGGGTTCAAAGGGCTGTTCGAGGCGACCGGCACCAGCCCGGCCCCGCACATCGCGAAGCTGGCGATCGAGACGGTCGGCGGCGAGGTCGAGGACGAGGCGGTCGAGCGCGTCGCCGCGACCCTCGACGACTCGCGGCCGTCCTGCGCGCCCGCGCCGAAGCCGACCCCCTCCGAGCAGCCCGACATCGGCTACATCGAGGAGGTCGTCGTCACGGGCACCTCCGGCTCGACGCAGGCGCTCGCGAAGTCGGACACGGGCGCGACCCGGACGAGCATCGACACCCAGTTGGCCGCCGAGATCGGTGCGGGTCCGATCAAGAGCATGACCCGGGTCAAGTCGGGCAGCGTGAAGGGCGGGAAGGCCCGGCCGGTCGTCGACCTCGTCATCGGTATCGGCGGCAACCAGCACACCGTCACCGCGAGCGTCGAGGACCGCGAGCACATGGAGTACCCGCTGCTGCTCGGCCGCGACATCCTCACCGACTACCGGGTCGACGTGCGGCGGCGCGCCGACAGAGACGAGGCCGAGCGCGACGAGGCGGGCGAAATCCTCGAAGAGGAGGAGTAGACCCGTCCGGCGCCGCCGAAATCTGGCTCACGCGCGTCTGACAAAAGTATAAGACCGAGGCTGTCGAGGACACGACACATGGTGAAGAGCACGGTCCGGTTTCCCGAGTCGGTGGTCGAGGAGATCGAATCGCTCGTCGACGAGGGGCAGTTCGAGAGCAAGTCGGAGTTCTACCGCTTCTCGGCCGACTACGTGCTCTCCCGGACCCTCGACGAGTACGACCCGGAGACGATCGACTACGAGGCGATCGAGTCCGAGGTGATCCCGGACGCGGACCGGACGCTGGGCGCGGACGAGGAGACCGACGGCCCCCCGTTCTTCGAGTCCGTCGCGTTCGTGCGGAAGCTCGCGCTCCGGGAGAAGTTCAGCGACGCCGAGGACTTCATCGACCACCAGTACGTCCCCGGTGATCGGCACGCGGTCCTCTTAGAGGAGATCCTCCGGCTGTACCGCGAGGACGCGGCGAGCGGTGACCGAGCCCCGGCCGGCGACCCCGAGCCCGAACCGGAGCAGTCGAGCCGGACCCGATAGCTCGGCCCGTCGTTCCTCCACGAGAGCGCGGTCAGGACTCGTACTCGGCCCAGATGTATCGCGTCCCGTAGCTCCGGTACGGGCGCCACGCCTCGGCGATCTCGCGCATCTCCGCGCGCGACAGCGATTCCCCACCGTTGTACACCAGCTCGATCCCTTTCCGAACCGCCAGGTCGCCGAGCGGGAGCACGTCCTCGCGCCCGAGCGCGAAGACGAGGTACATCCTCGCGGTCCACTCGCCGACGCCCGTGATCTCGGTGAGCCGGTCGACGACCGCCTCGTCGCTTACGCCCGCCAACTCCTCGCGCGTGAGGTCGCGCTCGTCGTCGCGAAACGCGGCGGCGGCGTTGCGCAGGTAGTCGACCTTCGTGCCGCTGAGCCCGGCCTCGCGCAGGGCCGCCTCGTCGGCCGCGAGGACGCGCTCCGGGGTCGGGTCGCCGCCCACGACTTCCACGAACCGCTCGTGGATGGCCGCCGCAGAGGCGGTCGAGAGCTGCTGGTTCACGATCGAGGTACAGAGCCGCGCGAACTCGTCGTCCGCGGGCGCGACGTCGAGGGGCCCGTGTCGGTCGACGAGCGTCGCCATCGTCGGGTCCTCGCGGAGGACCTCGATCACCGGGTCGTCTACGTCCGCGGCCGGACCGCCACTCTTCGCCGCTGGCCCGTCAGCGTCCGCGGCCGGGTCGATCGTTCCGTCGACGCCGTCGTCCATACCGAAGCGAGGGACCGCACGGAGGAGTACGTTCGGTTCCGGACCGGTCCGCGCGGCCTCTCACACCCCGCGTCGAGCGCTCGTGCTCGTCTCAGTCCCTCGCACCCCGCGTCGACCGTTCGTGCTCGTCTCAGTCTCTCGAACCTCGCGTCGAGCCGCCGCCAACCCACCCGAATAAACTTACAGTTTGTTTTACGTTTGGAAGATGAAAACGTTCAACCATGACGGTTCCGACTCTCAGGTATGCAGCTCGAAGACGTCCAGCGCGTGACGGTGCTCGGCGCCGGGAACATGGGCCACGGTATCGCTGAAGTGGCCGCCCTCGCCGGCTACGACGTGTCGCTCCGCGACATCAACGATGAGCTCGTCCAGAACGGGTACGACCAGATCGAGTGGTCGCTCGGCAAGCTCGCGGAGAAGGATCGAATCGGCGACGACGAGGCGGACGCCGCGCTCGACCGCGTCGACGCGTTCGTCGACCTCGAGGACGCGCTCGACGGCGCCGACGTCGTCGTCGAGGTCGTCCCCGAGAAGATGGCCATCAAGAAGGACGTGTACGACGACGTGGTCGAGTACGCGCCCGACGAGGCCGTCTTCGTCACCAACACCTCCAGCCTCTCTATCACCGAGCTGTCGGAGGTGACGGACCGCCCCGAGCGCTTCTGCGGGATGCACTTCTTCAACCCGCCGGTGCGGATGGACTTGGTCGAGGTCATCTCCGGGGAGCACTCGAGCGAGGAGACGCTCGACCTGATCGAGGGGCTCGCCGAGTCGATGGGGAAGACGCCCGTCCGGGTCCGGAAGGACAGCCCCGGGTTCATCGTCAACCGCATCCTCGTCCCCCTGATGAACGAGGCGGCGTGGATCGTCGAGTCCGGCGACGCGACGATGGAGGCGGTCGACTCCACGACGAAGTTCGACATGGGCCTCCCGATGGGGTCGTTCGAGCTCGCCGACCAGGTCGGCATCGACGTGGGCTACCACGTGCTGGAGTACATGCACGAGGTCCTCGGCGACGCCTACCGCCCCTGCCCGCTGCTCGGCGAGAAGGTCGAGGCGGAGGACCTCGGCAAGAAGACCGGCAAGGGATTCTACGACTACGAGGACGGCGACGGCGCGCAGATCCCGAGCGACGCGCTCGACGACGACGTGCGCCGCCGCCTGCTCGCGGTGATGGCCAACGAGACGGCCGGCCTGATCGGCAACGACGTGGCCGACGCCGACGACATCGACGAGGCGGTCAAGCTCGGCGCGGGCTTCCCCGACGGCCCGGCAAAGCTCGCTGACGAAGAGGGGCTCGACGCGCTGGTCGAGACGCTCGACGCCCTCGCGGAGGAGACCGGCGAGGAGCGCTATGAGGCGACCGACTACCTGCGCGAGGCGGCCGAGTCGGGCGGCTTCCGCGGCGACGGAGCCGACGGCGACGCGGAGAGCGGCCCGGCGTTCGACGTGCTGAACGTCGACGTCGACGCCGACGCGCGGGTCGGGCACGTCGAGATCGACCGCCCGCACCGGATGAACACGATCAGCGGCGACGTGCTCGACGAGCTCGCCGACGCGATCGACCTGCTCGACGGCGACGACGACGTGCGGGCGATCCTCCTCTCCGGCGCGGGCGACCGCGCCTTCTCCGCCGGCGCGGACGTCCAAAGTATGGCCGCGGGCGGCGCGGACCCGATCCACGCCGTCGAGCTCTCTCGGCAGGGTCAACAGACGTTCGGCAAGCTCGAGGAGTCGGACAAGCCCGTCATCGCCGCCATCGACGGCTACTGCCTCGGCGGCGGGATGGAGCTCGCGACCGCGGCAGACATGCGGATCGCCTCCGAGCGCTCCGAGCTCGGCCAGCCCGAACTCGACCTCGGCCTGCTCCCGGGTTGGGGCGGCACGCAGCGGCTCGCGCGCGTCGTCGGCGAGGGGCGCGCGAAGGAGATCATCCTCACCGCCGACCGCTACGACGCCGAGACGATGGCCGACTACGGCTTCGTCAACGAGGTCGTGCCGGGCGACGAGCTCGACGACCGGGCGCGGGAGCTGGCAGCGCAGCTCGCGGGCGGCCCGCCGATCGCGCAGAAGTACACGAAGCGCGCGATCCACGCCGGACGCACCGACAACGAGGCCGGCCTCGAAGTCGAGGCGATGGGCTTCGGCCACGTCATGAACACCGACGACCTCATCGAGGGCGTCACGGCGTTCATGGGCGACGGCGAACCCGAGTTCGAAGGGAAGTAACGAGGGCTCGGCTGCTCACTCGGTGAGCCGCGCGGCGAAGAACGTCCAGCGCGCGTCGGCGCCGTCGGCGAGCGAGTCGTCGACGGTCGATTCCCGCTCGATTACGAAGCCGGCGTTCCGGAGCTGCCGCCGAGTCGCCTCCGCGCCCGCGATGTGCCACTGCATCTCGACGCCGGTGTCGAGCCAGTCCGGGTTCTCGCCGTTCCACGGCTCCGGTCCCTCGGAACAGAGGAGCCGTCCGCCGTCGCCGAGGACGCGGGCGAACTCGTCGACGACGGCCTGGTGACGCCCCTCCGGAACGTGGATTAGCGAGTGGTACGCCGTCACCGCGTCGAAGGCGCCGTCGCGGAACGGGAGCGCGACGAGGTCACCCTGCGCGAGCGGCGCTCCGGGGACGTTCTCGGCGGCCAGCGCCAGTTGGGTGCGCGAGATGTCCGCTCCGACGGCGGTCCCGGAGTCGTTCAGCGCTCGGAGCACGGGCGTGCCCTGCCCGCAGCCGGCGTCGAGGACCCGCGCGTCCGGCGGCAGCGACTCACGGAAGCGGTCGAGGACCGCTCGTCCGCGGCCGTCCTCGACGCGGTCGGCCGCGTACGCCGTCGCGAGTTCGTCGTACCCCCGGCGGACGACGTTCCTGTCGACCATGTGCGGGGACATTCGCGACGGGCTGTTGAACGCTTCGGTCGGCGCGGTCTCGTGGCCCCCGGAGTATTCGGTGCCGTCCGGTGCCCGTCCGGGACCGATCGCAGCGGCGTGTCGGCCGCCGCGGCCACCTGTCTACTGACGCTGCCGACGAGGTACGCGACCGCGGCGACGAAGAGGACGACACCGACCACACTTGACACGCCGGGGAGCGCGGCCTCGACGAACGCGGGGAGCGTCGTCGCCCCGGACACCGGGAGGAGGAGGACCGCGACGCCCCGGCGGACGGACCGTTTCGCGGATGGCTCTGCCATGGCGTCGGCCGACGGAACGCGGAGAATAAAGTGGTTATCGGTCGGCGGCCGGCACGCTTAGACGTACCCTTCCTCGACGAGCAGCTCGCCGTTGAGCAGCGAGGCGCCCGCCGCGCCGCGGATCGTGTTGTGCGCGAGGCAGTTGTACTTCGCGCCGACGTCGGTGGTCTGGACGCCGCCGGCGACGATGCCCATCCCGTCGGCGTACGTGCGGTCGAGGCGGGGCTGCGGACGCTCGGGCTCGTCGTCGCCGAACACCTTGATGAGCTGTTCGGGCGAGCTTGGGAGGTCGCCGACGCCCTCGAACGAGCGCATCGCCTCGCGGAGGTCCGCCGGCGCGGGGTCCTCGGCGAACTCGGCGAAGACGTTCTCCAGGTGGCCGTCGAGCGTGGGGATCCGGTTACACGAGGCGGCCACGTCGGCGTCGTGGAGGGAGACCTCGGCGCCGTCGAACTCGCCGAGCAGCTTACGCGACTCCGTCTCCATCTTGTCCTCCTCGCCGCCGATGTGGGGGATGGCGTTGTCGAGGATCTCCATCGAAGTGACGCCGGAGTAGCCGGCGCCGGAGACCGCCTGAAGCGTCGAGACCCGGACGCTTTCGAGGCCGAACTCGTCGATCGCCGCGAGTGTCGGCACCATCGTGATCGTCGAGCAGTTCGGGTTCTTCACGAGGGCGCCGTCCCAGCCCCGCTCGTCGCGCTGGACCTCGATGAGCCCGAGGTGGTCGGGGTTGATCTCGGGGATCGTGAGCGGGACGTCCGCCGCCATGCGGTCGTTCGAGGAGTTCGAGGAGACGATGTATCCGGCATCGAGGAACTCGGGCTCGACCTCGGCCGCGACGCCCGACGGGAGCGAGGAAAAGAGGAGGTCGACGTCGTCGTCCGCGACCCCTGCGGGGCTCGTCTCGGCGACCTCCATCTCGGCGACGCCCTCCGGAATCGGGGTGTCGACGCGCCACTTGGCCGCCTCGCGATAGGTCTTGCCCGCGCTCTCCGCGCTCGCGGTGACCGCGGCGAGCTCGAAGGTCGGGTGGTCGTCGAGCAACTGGATGAACCGCTGGCCGACCGCGCCGGTGGCACCGAGGATGCCGACTCGTACTGACATTGCGCGTGGGTCCGTGACAGGGACGTAAGTGCGTTCGGATAGCCGTCGATACCGCCGAACGCGGCCGGCGATTCGGTCTGACGGTCGGTCCGACTACGATGCGTCGGCGACCGCGGCGCGTTCCCAACGAACCGTCGCCGACTGCCGTGGTCCGGGAGATATTCGCCGATCCGGCAGGAACGTTCCGTTCTGGGCGTCAGGTGCGTTCGAAGCACGCCCAAGTTCGACGGGTTCTCGCTCGTCCTGACCCTGTCCGCCGCCACGCTGGCGAGCGTCACCCACGAGACGGCCCGCTCGCTCTCCTTCGGCATCCGGCCGGAAGTCGTGAGCCTCTCACCCGACCGTTTAACCGCGTGCGACGGATACCCGAACGTGCGCGCCCCTAGTCCCCGCCCGAGTACTCCCCGATGGGAGCGATGACAGCGCGGAGAACCCAGGCGCGTGACACCGGTCGCGAACGCGACCCGCCCGTCGCCGCGCAGGCGACCGCCCGCCACGAGGGTTTCCCGGTCGACGCGGCACGCCGCCGGAGATGAGACCGGTCGTTAGTGTCGCGGGCGACATTCCGACGCTCGACAGCGGCGCCGCAACGCACAACCCCTCGCGCGCCGAAGGCCCGACATGTCGAACACCCGCGGCGCCGGCCCCGCCGTCACTCTCGTCCGCAACGCCACGGCGCTCGCGACCGTGGACGGGACGACGTTCCTCGTCGATCCGCTGTTCGCGTCCGAAGGCACGCTTCCGCCGATCGACAACACCCCGAACGACCGGCGCAACCCGCTCGTCCCGCTTCCCGACGTCGACCTGTCGCACGACGCGGTGATCGTCACCCACCGCCACCCGGATCACTTCGACGACGCGGCCGCGGAGCGACTCGACGCCGACGTGCCGCTGTTCTGTCAGCCCGCGGAGGCGGACGCGTTCGTCGAGGACGGCTTCACCGACGTGCGACCGGTCGAGGAGACGGCGTCGTTCGACGGCGTCGCGCTCCGCCGAACCCCGGGCCGTCACGGACACGGGGAACTTGCCGAGCAGATGGGTCCGGTCTCCGGGTTCCTGCTTGACGGCGACGAGACGCTGTACCTCGCCGGCGACACGGTCTGGTACGACCCGGTCGCGGAGACGCTGGCGGAGTTCGACCCCGACGCCGTCGTGCTCAACGGCGGCGCGGCGCGGTTCAACCACGGCGAACCGATCACGATGGGCGTCGAGGACGTCGCGGCCGTGCGCGAGGCCACCGACGCCCCGGTCGCCGTGGTCCACATGGAGGCGATCAACCACTGCCTGCTCTCGCGCGAGGAACTCCGGGCGGAGACGGCGGACGTGCTGATCCCGGAAGACGGCGAGCGGATCGAGTTCTGACCGGCGCCTCGATCACCGCTTCAATTCGCTACGGAGCCTCGCAGCTCGCGATACTGCTCGCCGCGAGAAGGTCCAGGTGCGAGAATCGAACCCGGGCGAGACGGGCTCCGCTCGTCTCGCATGATTCAATCTCGCCTTCCGGACTTTTCGCTCCTCACTCCGTTCGTCGGAAAAGGTCCGGGTGCGAGAATCGAACCCGCGTCTCAGCCTCCACAAGGCTGAAGGATAGTCCACTACCCTAACCCGGACACGCGTCGTCTAGTACCCCGCTTCGATAAATAACGGTTACGACTCCCGGACGGGCGTGTGACGCGATGTCGTTCGAACCGCCGACGGTCTCTCGATCACCGCGTCGCTTTTGAGGGCTGCGGGCGTACAAATCGCTAACTGTGGCCTTTACCGACAAGATCTACGTGAAGAACCACCGGCAGCTCGCCTCCCAGCTGGAGGCGAACATCCCGAAGGGGGCGTTCGCCGGCGCCACCCTCGACCTGCTGTTCACCGGCGACGGCCTCTCGAAGCTCGACGAGACGACCCGCGACCGCGTCCTCGACTTCGCCGAGGACTTCCTCGACTGCGACTGCGATTCGAACCCGTACTGCGGCTGCCCCGAGGAGAAGTTCATGCGCTATGTCCTCGAACTGCGCGCCGAGGGGCTCGGCCCGCAGGCCATCGTCGACGTGATGACCGACGATTACATGGTGTACGCGTACACCGGCGACGTGCTCTCGTTCCTCGACGACTCCGTCCGGAAGCTGGAGGCGATCGAGACGCTCGCGGACGTCGACGGCAACGAAGAAATGTCCGAGCGGGCGCGGCGGGCGAAGCGAGAGCTGTCCGGGTAGCGGTCGCGTACCGGGGGACGCTCGACCGCCTCGACCGTCCGTCGCCGCCTGTCGACCCGTGCGCCCTTCTCGATCGCGAGGAGCGGCCGAACGGTCTAAGTGCGCGCGCGCCCGAAATCGGCTAATGAGTCTTCGGCCCGCGTGGCTAACGTTCAGGCGATACGCGGCGGCGACGACGGGGATGACGCTCGTCCTCTTCTCGCTCGGCGTCTACACCGCGGCGACCGGCTCCGGGCTGGCGTGTCAGGCCCAGTGGCCGCTGTGTTCCGACCAGCTCATCCCGGCGCTGACGATCAACCCCGACTTCATCGAGTGGTTCCACCGGGCGTGGGCGATGGTCACCGGCTTCCTCATCATCGGCGTCGCCGGGTGGACGTGGCTCGGGTCCGGGTTCGAGCGCCGGACCAAGCTGGCGGCGACGCTGGCGGTCGCTATCTTACCGCTCCAGATCACCGTCGGCGCGATCACCGTCACCCTCAGCGGGCTCATCCCGGGCGGGTACACGGTGTCCACGCACGCGGCGCACCTGTCCGTGGCGCTGATCATCTTCACGCTGCTCGGGCTGGCGACGATCTGGGGCGGCGGGCGCGGGAACGCGCGACTGCTCCGGGCGGCCGCGGGAATCGCCGTCGCCGGTATCGTCGCCAGCGCGGTCTTCTCGCGGGCAGTCCCGTTCCTCACATACGCGCCGCCCGCGCAGGCCGCCTTCTACATCACCGGACTCGCCGGACACCTCGGGCTCGTCGCGGCCGTCGCGTACGCGACGGAGGCGGTCCGGGGCGGGTACGACGAGCTCGACGCCGGGACGGCCAACACCGTTCGCGCGTTGGCGGCCGGGTCGTTGGCCGCGCTCGTGGGCACGCTGCTGCTCGGCCGGGACCTCGTGTTGTACACCGCGACGTGGCAGCAGATCAACCTCGCCGTCTTGGCCGTCGCCGTCGCGCTCGCCGCGGGCGCGGCGTGGACCCTCCGCGGCGCCGACGAGATGCGCGACGGGAGCGTCCCGATCGGCGGCGACTGATCGGGCCGCTCGCCGCCGGGTCGCGGCCCCGAACGGAGCGGCGTCTCTCCTGAACGACCCTGTCGAACCCCCGCAGTTCGGCAAATATTGCTATCTCGCGGCCGAAACGTTGAAATCGTGATCAACCGAGAAACGGTGTATGGACGAAAACCGTTCTGTGAACCGGCGACAGTACCTGACCGCGGTCGGCGCGAGCGGACTGGCGGCCACCGCCGGCTGTATCGGCGGCGGCGGCGGGGGCGGTGAGACGATCACCATCGGCTCCGACATCCCATACGCGCCCTTCGAGTACCGCAACGAGGCGGGCGACCTCATCGGATTCGACGTCGAGATCGCCGAGGCCGTGTTCGGCGAGCAGCTCGACATGGACTACGAGTTCCAGGAGACCTCCTTCGACGGGATCATCGCGTCGCTGAACAACGCGAACTTCCGCGTCATCATGAGCGCGATGACGATCAACGAGTCGCGCGCCGAGCGGGTCGACTTCTCGGACCCGTACTTCACCGCGTACCAGACCGTCCTCCTCTTGGAGGGCAGCGACATCGGCTCCCGCGAGGACCTCCAGGGCACGTCCGTCGGCGTCCAGCGCGGGACGACCGGCGAGGCCGCCGCCGAGGACCTCCAAGAGGAGTTCGGCGGCGACCTCCAGATCGAGAGCTACGACCAGATCAACGGCGCGTTCGACGCGCTGCTCAACAATCAGGTGGACGCGGTCATCAACGACAACACCGTAAGCGCCTCGTTCGCCGCGGAGAACGAGGAGGTCGTCTTCCTCGAGGGAGACGGGGTCGCGGCCGACCGCGACGACGCGCCGCCGTACCTCACGCTGACGATCGAGGAGTACGGGATCGCGTTCCGGCAGGACGACGACGACTTCCGAGAGGAGGTCAACGGGGCCCTCGCGACGATCCGCGAGAACGGGACGTACGAGGAGATCTACAACGAGTACTTCGACGGCTGAGTCTCCGGACCTCGCCGTCTCTACCTGATATCACATGGCAACACAGACAGAATCGGAGTCGAGCGGCGGCGGCGTACTGATGCGCGACCGGCTGGTGAAGCGGGTCGGCGAGGTGGCCGCCGGGGGGTTCGTGCTGGCCATCGGGGGACTGTTGGCCTGGATCCTTTCGACGCAGGTCGACTACAGCCTGCTCGCCTCGCCGCTCATCGCGCGGCGGTTCGCGGAGGCGTTCTTCCTCGTCATCCAGATCGTCGTGATCTCGAGTCTCCTCTCCGTGTCGCTCGGCGTCCTCGTGGGGCTCGGCCGGATCTCGACGTCGAACGTCACCGGACGGATCGCGAAGGGGTACGTCGAGTTCTTCCGCGGCACGCCCCTGCTGTTCCAGCTGTTCGTCATCTACTTCGGCGTGCCGCGGCTCTGGGCCACCGGCGAGTTCCCCTTCACGGACTGGGCGATCCCGGCCGCGATCATCGGGCTCACGCTGAACCACGGGGCGTACGTCGGCGAGGCGATCCGCGGCGGGATCGACGCCGTCCCCAACGGCCAGATGGAGGCGGCCCGGTCGCTCGGGATGTCCCGCGTGATGGCGCTGCGGCAGGTCGTCCTCCCGCAGGCGTGGCGCAACGCGCTCGCGGCCATCGGCAACGACCAGATCATCCTCGTGAAGGACACCTCGCTGCTGACCGTCATCGCCGTCCCGGAGATCATGAGCGTGTTCCGAAACATCAACAGCAACCAACTGGACCCGTGGACCCCGCTCGTGTGGGTGTGCGTGCTCTACCTCGCGATCACGATGTCGATGAGCCAGCTCGTCAACGGACTGGAGCGCCGGTCGGACTGGGGGTCCGACAGCCGGATGTTCGGTCGGCTGTCGGGGCTCGGCTCCGGCGACGACGACGGGGGTGAGGAGGCGTGACCGGTCCGCTCGTCGAGTTTGACGGCGTCGACAAGTCGTTCGGCGACACGCAGGTGCTGTACGACGTCGACGTCGACGTCGACGAGGGAGAGGTCGTCGTCGTCATCGGACCGTCCGGGTCCGGGAAGTCGACGCTGCTCCGGTGTGCGAACCGGCTAGAGGAGATTCAGGGCGGCGACATCCGGCTCGACGGCCGGTCCGTGATCGAGACGGACGTCAACGAGATCCGACAGCAGATCGGGATGGTGTTCCAGTCGTTCAACCTCTTCCCGCACAAAACCGCGCTGGAGAACGTCGCGCTCGCCCCGGAGAAGGTGAAAGGCGAGCCGGAGGGCGAGGCGAAGCGGGCCGCGTCCGACCTCCTCGACCGGGTCGGGCTCGCCGATCAGGCCGAGTCGCACCCGGGCGCGCTCTCGGGCGGCCAGCAGCAGCGCGTCGCCATCGCCCGCGCGCTCGCGATGGAGCCGCGGGTGATGCTGTTCGACGAGGTGACGAGCGCGTTGGACCCCGAGCTCGTCGGCGAGGTGCTCGACGTGATCGAGGGACTCGCGGCCGACGGGATGACGATGGTCCTCGTCACCCACGAGATGGGCTTCGCCCGCGAGGTCGGCGACCGGATCGTCTTGATGGCCGACGGCCGAGTCGTTGAGCGGACCGAGACGCGGTCCTTCTTCGACGAGCCGTCGACGGACCGCGGTCAACAGTTCCTCTCGCGACTGCTGTAGGCCGCGCTCAGAACTCGGTAACGACCTCCACGCCCGCCACCTCGTACTCGTCCATCGCCGCGAGCCGGCCCGACACCTCCGGCAGTGACAGTTCGCGAGCGACCAGGGCGCCGGGGTCGATCCCCGTCGACTCGATCAGCGCGAACAGGTCCGGGTAGCTCGTCGGCGGCATCCCGCGCGAGCCGAGGAACGAGATCTCCCACCGGGTCATCCAGTCGGTCGGGAGCGACACCTCGCCGCGTTCGGCGTCCGTCGTGAGCCCGACTTGGACGTGGGTGCCTCGGGGACGCAGCGACCGGACGGAGTTCCGACAGGTCTCGGCGATCCCCAGAGCGTCGAGCGAGATGTCGGCGCCGCCGTCGGTGAGGTCGCGGATTTGCTCGGGGACCGAACTTTCCTCCGGCAACGACCCCAGACTCACGCTCTCGTCGGCGCCGAGCTCGCGAGCGAGCGAGAGGGCCGCGTCGTCGATGTCGACCGCGATCACGCGCGCGCCGAGCGCCGCGGCGATCTGGACCGCGGAGAGGCCGACGCCCCCGCAGCCGTGGACGGCGACCGCGTCGCCGCCGCTGACGTTCGCGCGCTCGGCGAGCGCGTGGTACGCCGTCATGTACCGACAGCCGAGCGCCGCGGCCGCGGTCGCGCCGAGCCAGGCGGGGCGCCCGACGAGGTTGTAGTCGGCGGCCGGCACCGCCACTCGCTCCGCGAACGCGCCCGGGGCGGCGGCCTCGAACCCCAGCGCGCGGCCGTCCTCGCAGACGTTGCCGGCCCCGCGGCGGCAGTGGGGGCACGTCCCGTCGCCGAGCGAGAAGGGGACGACCACGCGGTCGCCCGGGCGGAACCGGTCGACCTCGTCGCCGACCGCGACGACCTCGCCGGCCGGCTCGTGGCCGAGCACTTGGCCGCGCGGGACGCGGTCGTCCGCCCACTCCCCGTGACCGGCCCACGCGTGCCAGTCGCTGCGGCAGACGCCGCAGGCCTCCACGCGGACGACGGCGCCGTCGGGCTCCGGTTCGGGGTCGGGAAGCTCGCGAACCGCGAGCGGCTCCCCGTGGTCTCGAAGGATCGCAGCGCGCATACGGCGATCAATCGGCGGACGCGACAAAGGTCTCTCGGCGGTTCCGCTTCCGCGATCGATTTTTTCGTGTTATTTTGACTTGATCTCAGTGTATGACAAGTGATAGTTGAGTAATGTTTATGTGGACCGAGTAATCTGGTTGACACGTGTCACGACCGATGAAGCGACGGCCCGGGATCGCCTACCGCCGACCCGAGGGGGACCCCTCTCGGTTCGTGATCGAGGCGGGAGACGATCCGCGGGTCCACGCCCCGGAGCGGCCGGACGGCGGTTGGCTCGACTGCGTGGCCGACGAGGACCGCGACCGTCTCCGGGAGGCGCTCGAGACCGACCCCGTCGACGTGGTGTACCGCGTCGCGTCCGACAGTGAGCCGCAGTGGGTCCACGAGCGTGGCCGGGCGACCGAACGCGGCGACGTGGCGGGGTACCTCTTCCCCGCCGACGAGCGCGTCGAGCGTCGCAAACGGCTGGAACGACAGCGCGAGCGGCTGGAGGAGTTCGCGAGCGTCGTGAGCCACGACCTCCGGAACCCCCTCTCCGTCGCGGTCGGAAACATCGAACTGGCCGACGACCTCGACGGCGACGCGTCGACGGAGCAGCTGGACCGCGCCCTCGACGCCCTCGACCGCATGGACCACCTCATCGGCGACGTCCTGACGCTGGCGCGCGAGGGGAAAACGGTTCAGGCGACCGAGCCGACCGACCTGCGGTCGGTCGTCGAGAGCGCGTGGCGGACGACGGGCCGACCGGCCGACGCCGCGCTCGTCGTCGACGCACCGCTCCCGACGATCCGGTCGGACGCGGACCGACTCCGACAGGCGCTCGAGAACCTCTTCCGCAACGCGATCGAACACGGGACCCCGGACGAACCCGGCTCGGCCGGCACCGGCGGCGACGAGTCGGACCCAGACGAGCGCGGCGCGCCGAGGACGTTCGCCTCGGGAGCGGGGTCGCAGGCCGACGGCACTCCCTCGGACCCCGACGAGGCCGCGGTCCGCGTCCGGGTCGGGCGGACGCGCGAGGGGTTCTACGTCGCTGACGACGGGCCCGGGATCGACCCCGACCAGCGAGACGCCGTCTTCGATGCTGGACACACCACCGCGAAGGACGGGACGGGCTTCGGGCTCGCCATCGTCGAGCGAATCGCCGAGGCGCACGGGTGGACCGTCTCGGTGACGGAGGGCCGGGAGGGCGGCGCGCGGTTCGAGTTCTGCCGCGTGGATGCGATCGAGCCTGCGGGCGTGAGCGACGGCGGTTCGGGGCCGAGTTCGTCCCCCCTCAGCGGCAGCGGGAACCGGTGAACTACCCCCCGAGACCGGCTCACATGAAGTCGGTCAGCCCGGCCTGATCGTCGTCTTCCTCCTCGTCGGCCGCTTCGTCAGCGGCCGCGCCGTCCGCCGAGTCGCGCTGGTCGCTCCCGTCGGCGGTCGCCTCGGAGCCGTCGCGGTCCGGGTCGTCGGCCGCGCCCGAGTCGCTCTCGTCGTCTCGGCGGTCGGCCGCGGCGTGCGCGAAGGCGCCGTCCGCGTGCTCCTCGATCAGTTCCTCGCGGCGGGCCTGCGCGTCCTCGACGATCGACGCGACCTTGTTCGTCGACTCGCCGGAGCCGGTAACGAAGGCGACGCCCGCCTCGTCGAGGTCGTATGCGGCCGCCATCGCGACGGTCAGGTCGCGGGGCTTACAGTGGTGCGTGACGGTCTCGAGGAACGGGAGCACCTCGCGTCTGGCGGTCGCGACGCTACAGCCGCTCGCGGCCGCAATCTTGCCGACGACCTCGTCGGCGGTCGCGTCCGACGACGACCAGAACTGCGGGCGGCCGTACCGGGTCCAGCCCCCCTTCTCGCCGTCGCGGGCGGACGCGACGCCCGCCGCCGCGTTGTCGGTCGCGTACCGCCAGTAGGAGTAGTTCTGCGTGGCGCGGACGCGGCCGAGCCACATGTCGGCGTTCGCGAGGAAGTCGTACGCGCGAACCGCCGCCGCCGGCTCGTACACGTCGAGGACGTTGTTCTCGATCCACGCCGTCAGGTCGTCCGGGGTCTCGTCGACGGCGTACGCCGACCGGAGCGCCTCCTCGGCGGACTCCTCTTTCAACACGGCGTCGAGGAACGGGAACAGCCCCAGCGCCTTGTCGCGGTCGCCGGTGACCACGTCCTCGACCGCGATCGAGTCGCGCCCCTGCGTCGCGGCTTGGAGGTCGTTGACCGCGCCTCGGAGGTCGCCGCGGTTCCCCTCCGCGATCCGCTGGAGGGCGTCGGAGTCGAACTCGATTCCTTCCTTGCGGCAGACGTCGCGGAGGACGGGGACGATGGAGCGCGCGGAGACGTCGCGGAACTCGATCTCCTGGGTCGCGTTCCGGAGCCCCCGCGACATGTCGTAGTAGTCGTTGGCGATGAGCACGATGGGCTGGCCGGACTCCTTGACCAGCTTCGTGATCGCCGAGGCGCCGCCGCGGTCGTAGTTGCCGTGGATGTTGTCCGCCTCGTCGACGATGACGAGCTGTCGCGAGGCGGTGTCGCCGCCGGCCGCGCCGCCGCCGGCCGCGCTCCCGCTGAGGGTGGCGTTCCGCGCGGCCCGGCCCGCGAACCGCTCGATGACGTCGGCGGTGCGCTGGTCGGAGGCGTTCAGCTCCACCGTCTCCCACCCCATGTCGTTCGCGAGCGCGTGCGCCGCGCTCGTCTTCCCGACGCCGGGGCTGCCGTGGAGGACGACCGCCTCGTGATGGTCGTCCCACGAGCGGGCCCACTCCGCGAACGCGTCGCGGGCCTTGTCGTTGCCGCGCACCTCCGAGAGCGTGCTCGGGCGGTACTTCTCCGTCCAGTCACTCATATTGTAATGACGTAGGACTTACAGGCGTCCAAGCCTTGACTCTGATTAACGATGCCAGATGAAGATGAGGAAGAGGAAACGAAATTAGTCCAGTTCAAAGCACCTGTTGAGCGGGTTGAGGTTTGGGACGAATACTGGAAGAATGAACCAGAACTCAGCGACCGTTCTGACCTCATTCGGAAGAGCGTTGAGCGAACCATCTCTAGTGACAACGACGAGCAGGATGCACAAGATGCTATCGGACGGGCGGAAGCGTTGGAACATTTCGAGCAGTTAGAGTCCTTGGTCAACGAGGTCAACAGGGAAGTAGGTCGGGTTCAGAATGACCTCGTTGATGAGGATAGGATGGGTGAGCTTATGCTGAATCGTTCGATTAGGTCAACAAGGCGGGTTCTCGAACAAAACGGGATGTTAGAAGATGACAGCGAGTGAAATCAAAGACTGGATTAAGAGTAACGAGAGACCTCCTGATTGGATTCATAACCAGCCCAAACAGACAGAAGAATATCTGTACGGGTACTGGCGGTCAACAATAGCCAATAATTCTACGCAGACAGTACGCAACCGTTCTGTTTCGGTTCGTCAGTTCGCAGAATGGTTCGATGATGATATTGCTGACGTAGAAACGTCTGATGTTATCGAATGGAAAGAAGATATGCAGATTGAGGACTACGCGTATCGTTCTATCCAGTCCAAGATCTACGCTCTCAGCACTTTCTACAACTGGTTAATTGAACGGAAAGATTTTGACGACAATCCTGTTGATGATGTTGAGATTGAGCATTTTGAAAAGACGAAGCTGAGTGAAAACCTCGATAGAGAGTATGTAAATAAAGACGAGTTTCAGCAGATGATGGAAGCTTGTGAGACGACGAGAGAGAAACTAATATGCCGACTGTTCTGGGATACAGGCGTTCGAGTTGGTGAAATAGTCGAAATCAAGTGCAAACCCAACGGTGGAGATATTAACAGACGAAACAAATCGATTGAGATTGTGAGCGGTAAGACTCGGAAGATGGAGGAAGACGACGAACGGACAGTCTACTACTCTCAATCTCTCGAATCTATCTTGATGGAATGGCTCGATAATGGGCAGAGAAACGCCTACTTTGGTTCTACGGGTGAATATTTGATTCCATCAGATGAAGCCGACAAGCTGTATGAAGGGACGGTATCTGACATCGTTCGCGAAGTTGCGGATAGGGCAGGAATACTGAAAACCATCTATACGGACAAGGCAGGACAAGAACGCTACTTCCCGCACCCTCATGCGTTGAGGAAATCATACGGCGTCTACAGGACAAAAGGAGGGATGCCGATTGCATACTTGTCGGAGTTAATGGGTCACAGCGACATTCAAACAACGCGGGATGAGTACCTGAAATTCCGAGACGACGATATTCGAGATGCTGACCGCCGATACCGACCCCGAGTCTAGTTTCTGTTAGTATAATGATATTTAGTGCGGGCAGGCGTACGTATGAGTATGCGTACGAGAAAGTATCCTATCTACAACGACTCGTCACTCAACCAAGTTCATATTCTGAATCTAGGTCGAGATGGATATCCTGTGAATGAGAGAGAAGCATTTGAGAAGTATGCTACGGAGCAGATTCAGGGTACGAAGTTAGAATACCGTAAGGGTAGGATTGGCTGGCTAGCCGTTCCAGAACCGAAAATGTGGGAAATGAATATAGAACGAGATCTGAGAGTTGAGGTTAATGAGGATTGGATTGAGAATCAGTAGTCCTTCGTCAGAACTAATTTTTTGTCGTAATCATAATCCCACATCTCACCGTCGTACTCATCTAAGCACACAAACACCTCTTTCTTTGATACGCCTATCTTCTTGAATCTGCGATAGATTCTATCCTCCATCGCAGACTGACCGTTCTGCTCTGATACCCACTCGTATATTGCCTGCTCCAGACCTTCATTTTCTACTATATCCTCAAGAGTCCGTTCACTACTTCCAAATTCAGGGTCGTACTCGCTAATCCACTGCTTCGCATACTTTTTGACTGTAGATTCTGATTTAATTCCGAAGCACTCAGCTAGCTTATCTTCAGCTTCATCTATATATAATCCACCTGAATTCTCGAATGCTGTATTGAATGCCTGAAGACGTTTGTCGCGTTCCGTTGTTTTCAGATATTCATCTGTCTCCTGCCTCTCCTTGATACGCTCGAATGTCAGCGTATCCTCTGCCCACCATCCATCAACTACAGACTGTAGTACTCGATTTGCTTCATGAACATGTAACGTCTTGTGCTGTCCATCAACTATTGCTCTAGCTACCCTGTGCTGTGGCTCAACCCCATCCTCAACATACTCCAGAATATCTCTCTTGCACCGTATACGGTCTGCTCTATCTCTATACGGTGATTCGGAGTAGCAATCGATAGCGTCCTCCAACTCAGTATTGAAACCCCACCCGATTTCCTCGTCTAGCTCTTCTGGAATATGTACCTTTATAGTAGATTTGTACCCTTCCGATGTTTGCTCAACGTAGTCATTATAGAACTCATCCCAGTCATCTGCGTTCTCGCTTGATAATTTTATTTTTTGGATATGCTCTGAAAAAAGAGTGTGGTGAGAGTCAAGACGAGAATCAATCATCTCTTCTTGTTCATCCAGTATATCCATAGGTTCAGAGTCTGTACGGTTCATCATCAGGATTTCATACGCTATCACACCCTGTGTTGTTGGTTTGTTAGCTTGATTCGCTACGTCTCGAACAAATTCGTACGCAGACTGGTCTATATCGGTTACTTTCTCGACTGTCTCTACATTAGTACGGATACAAGATTCATTCACCATACACAATATATTGTCACTTATATGTTAAATAAATTCTTACGATTAAGTAGATTTGGAACAATAAATCTACTGTATAATAGTAGATTTAAAAAATAATACAACTACCCTGATGTAGTGATTTTTGGTCAAGATAGTTCGGTTGTAGTGCTGTTTGTAACGGATAGGCTGTCTCCGTCTTGTTTTGTCTCAAGCTCTCGACTCGGTTCAGACTCTTTTTTCAGACATCGTCCAAAAAATAAAATTATTGTACGACCTCGGTTACCACCTCGATCTCGACCTCCGTCCCAACTCCAACCGACACCGTTTGAACCTACTCTTCGTCTGAATATCCGACCGATATCGGTAACAAACCGAATAAGAAGAACAGGACAAGAGCAGGTACTAACAACGCAATCAGCACCTCTAATACGATAATAAATCCACCGACAAACAGAGAGAAGCCTACGATAACGATTACAGGTGCTAACGGAATAGCAATCACAGGATGTATTTTGTATTTGAAAAACAGGATAAGGGTGACTATGATACTCCAAGCAATTCCACCTGCTATCAACTCACCTGTACTAGTTACCGATTTTGCTCCCTCAATACCCCACTTCCACAGGTCGATTTGAAGAATCATTTTTTCTTGAACTCGCCTTCTTTCGCATCCTGAAGATCTCGTTCGAGACGTTCAATATGCTCCTCCAAAACTGAAGAATCGATATCAGTAAGACGCTGAAATTGAATCGGCAAATAATGGTTCTTGAAGCACTCAAGATACGGATTCTGATGATGATTTATCCTACTCTCCTGAACTCGTTTTGCTTCCTTCAACCACTTCAGACGTTCTTCTAACAATTCTTCGTCACTGTGCATAGCTAATTGTCAGTTTGACTAGGAGATCAAAAAGAAGACCGATTCGTTCTCAGTCTCGAACCCGACCATACAGCTTGTCGCTGAGTGAGACGAATCCAAACAATATCCCAAAGAGAGCCAGAAATTCCTCTTCTCCAGCAGTCAGCGTAAACTGTACGAGAAAGCCGAATTGTAGAACGCTGAGTCCTAAGATTATGATTGTCGTTTCGCTACCGTACCAAGCAAGACGTTTCCAGAGAGGAATGTCATCCATACCATTCGATATTCACTCTAATGTTAAACTTTTATAATATATCTCACATATTTGCGTTAATAATTTAGGGAAATAAAATAGTTGTTTAGTTGTCATATGAATAACTTTGAGCAAATGGTAGTAATCATAACATTAGTTTTGCTTTGTACGAATATTTGTTTAGTATCGCTAGCTGATCTTGACAAAATTCAACGCTCAGAGACTAACGAATACTATTCAGAACTACAAGAGAACGAATATGCGATTGATTGCGATGGTGACGAAAAGTATGAGATTTTCAGAGATATATTTTCTCACAACTATGGTATTAACGACAATAGTAGCGTCAATAACTACACTCAGTACAGTACTGGATTCTGGTCAGTAAAATCGCACAATCTTGAGGGGGTAGTACGGAACGAATGCAAGAAAGCTGTTGAGTGGAACGGCGTTGATGATGTTGATTTTGACAACATTAGCTACCGCCAATTGAACTAATTTTATCTCACATATTTGAGTTAATAATTTACCCCTCCAGAATAGTAATTATCATATGGGTGATATACCTGGAATCGAACGTAGAGTCCAACTTGAAAATGAGATGTCGGTCAACTTCGGTAATCAGTTCGAAGCGGAACGGGTTGTTGTACTGGAGAATGACGGACGGTATGAAGCACAGGCTAGGGTCGGAATCAACGTCGACGGCGTCGTTGTCTATGACAGAGTCAAACTGAGTGACGTTCATTCTACGACTAAGGTCTGGTCTCCAGTCAGGTTTGTTGAGTTCCAAGATGGATTCCGAACAGAGGTGACGAAGGCTCTGATGGAGTGTTTTGTCGAGCTTGATGATATGACCGAGATATCCGAGTACGTTGCACAAGAAATAGCGAGTCTGGTCAGCTCTGAATTGACTGATAATATGAGATACAACACAAGGTGGTAACATGGCTACAAATCTATTCAACTCAAAAGACGACGCTTCCTACGAATCGCAATACGAAGAAGCTCTGAGCAGACACAAAATAATCGAATCAATCCTTACTCAATCACTCTCGGCATCGTTCTATCGAATACTCGAAGGCGGAGACGAAGTTGATGAAGATCTTGACCATGCGGGTATTGACGCAGTTGCTGATATTGATGACCAGCACAGTTTTCTTGCCCTGAAGACCCGCAATCTCGAAAACTTCCCATTCGGTGACGACCCGCGAGATGTTGACGTAGCACTCCGCAAACTCGGTCGGAATGGAGGCAAGTCAGAAGAGTACGGTCGCTACATCAGCGACAACGCAGAAGTCCCGCATCTACTGATTTTCGTAGTACTTCACAAAGACAAGCCAGTCCGACATATGGTGCTTGACTTCCGAGCGATGAGCAACAATAGAGATGAGATTGATGAGACAGAGAAATGGTCATCAGTACCGTCTGATGATGGAAAATTCGTCTTCCTCGATTCAGAGGATGTCAGAGAGTTCGCACAGACCGAGTGGACTCATCCTGAGTATTAGTAAACGATTCACACCATCTGTTCCTTCCGACCATTTCCTAACCGTATCAGACCGTTTCTAGCCTCACCTGTATCTGTCCTACCCGCACCGTCGACAGGGCATTAGCCCTATCGCTCGTTGTCGTTAGCATCCTTAGAGTCTCGGATTGACTTGTGAAGCTCGTCCTCAACATTCTCAAGACAACGTAGAGCTTCCTTCTTTTCCTCGCAGTCCTCGAACTTCCCAATCCAATCTTCAGCGTTTCTAACAGAGACAAGAATCTGTTTAGCTCGTTTCTTTTCCATATAAAAGCCGAATCAACTATACCCTAAAGAAACAGCGTTCAGATATCGTATCGGAATCGACAGTATGCCTTCGATAACCAGTCAAAACCAACAAGGAACATAATCATCCCTACTGCAAAGATAGATGCTATACCCTGTATCCCGAACGCATAGAAGACAGAACTCAATAATCCTAAAACAGCGACTACTATGAATCCGAATCTTGATAGCTCGTAGGATGGTTCAATCTTAGTTTCCACATAGGTATCTCCTCCTTCTACTCGACGCTCCTGTTGAACTTTCTCGAACCAAGGCGTTTTGTGATAGTCAGGCTGGTCGGAAGCGGTGTGTCTAACGTTGAGGTCAGATGTGTTTTCTGTAGTGGTGTCTGTAGTATCTGAAGTTGAGATCTGCTTTTGCATAATGGTCAGCGACGGAATCGAACCGTCTGCACCTGCGATGATTCGCCCCGCCGAATCTAACAGTATAGCAGGCTCTCCAAGACTGACCTAGTATTATATTAGTGACATTATGGTAAATGAATGGGGGTCTGACAACTTCTAATATGATTCAATTCTACTCTTGATGTATGAGCCAAGAAGTCAAACTATTCAGGTGTAAGAATTGTCTGAACGTAGTCGCTGTAAACGCTAACCAAGGTAACACACCAGATATGATATGCCCTGCCTGCGAGTCCTCTGAAAGCTGGACGAAAGTCTACTCAACAGATTCATAGTTCAGACCCAAGCAACCTTCCCAATCTCCTCGCTCTGTTTCTGCTCGGTGAAATCCTGTAAGTAGTGGTCTCGGAATGTACGCCAATCATCCCATCCACCCCACTGCATCACCATCATCGGACTAACACCAGCGTCGAGCAGACTGTTAGCCCAAGTCCGACGACCGTCATGGAGTTTGATATGCCGATACCCTTCGTCATCATATTGGAGAGCTAGCTCTCCACAAAATCGTTTCAACCACCTCTGCACAGTACGCATACTGACTTCGATTATTGACTGGTCTGGCGATACATCATTCACCTCTGCCATCGTCTGAATCCTCGTTGCGACGGTCTCAGGAACAGGTGTCTCTCGGTACTTACTCCTCTTAGCTCCGTCTTCCCAGACTCTCAGAATCCAATCTCCAGTATCTCGCTTCCGAAGGTCTCGGTGACGAACGTATTCAATCTCTTGTCGACGCAATCCGCAGTAGCTCGCAAGCTCCCACCCTATCTTGCTCTGCGTACGATAGATTCGGTCTCTTATCTCCTCTCGTTCTTGGTCACTCAGTACTACTCGATATCCATTCTTGTTGTCGTAGCTATCCAATCTCATATGTCTACTAATATTGCTAAATGGACAAAAGCACCCAATATAACTCAAATAGCTGAGTTAATTCCCGCTATAGACGGCAATACCCCCACCAGTAGAGCGAATGCGAGCCGAGTTTGTCTAAGAACTCAAGATTCTTGGACAATTCAATCAGTCCAGTTCCACAGTACAACTATTCCTGTTGGAATAATCAGCAGTAGAACCGCACCCATAACGTTCAGAATGAATCCGTCGAACGCAGATGGGTTGACATCGACTATTTCGTAGATTATCCATGCTACAAGTACGACACCAACTATGCCACCACCGACCTTCCTGATATCGTCAATCATCTACTTCCCAGATGTAAGTGTTGCCCGCTCTCGATGATTCAATTACCCCCTCTTCTTCAAGTGCAACTAGGCGGTCGTAAGTGGTGGTTCTGTGATATCCAATTTCATCAGCAATCTCTGATGTAGACATACGAGTATCGGTAATCACCTCTAGTATCTCTTCATCGGAGACAGATTGGCTAAACCGACCTGTCTCCTCATCCCTTCTCTTAGGCACTATGAGCATATCTCTTTGTCTCGTTCTTAAACCCTCAGCTCAGAACACAAACATTTTCTAGCTCCATACTACATAACGTTGTGTGGACCGAGTCAAGCGATTCGAACATCTGAACGGACTGAGACAAAACGAGAGCGAAAGACTAAGTTATGTCACTAACAACATCTGAGCCAGAAGAATCTCGAATCATGGATGAACACTCTGCCGTAGCTGACTTGACCGAATCCGAACCTGAATACTCGGGAAAACTCGGGTCTGCATATCATGGGGATAGTCGGAAGCTTCTGAAGGAGCTACCTGACAACAGTATCGACCTGATTGTTACGTCTCCGCCGTTCGCTCTTCAGAACAAGAAGGCGTACGGAAACGAAGATCAAGAAGGATACAACGACTGGTTTCTGGAGTTCGTTCCTGAAGTCCGTCGAGTCCTACAACCGCATGGGTCGTTTGTCGTTGAAATTGGTGGTGCATTCAAAAAAGGGTATCCCGAACGTTCCACTTACCAGTTCGACCTCCTGAGCCGACTGACTGACCCTGACGATGGAGGAATGCATCTCGCTCAGGACTTCTACTGGTACAACCCTGCCAAGCTACCCAATCCGATTGAATGGGTGAATGTTCGGAAGATTCGGGTAACTGACGCGGTCACTCACATCTGGTGGTTGACGCCAGAGATTAACAAGGACTCCGCCGTTGAAGAAGGAGAACATCCACACCCTGAGGCGAGTAATCAGAGAGTCCTACAGGAGTACTCTGACTCGCAGAAGCAACTGTTGGAGACTGGTGAATTTAACGACGGTGAGAGAGATTCTGGCTGGAGTATTGATTCTGAAGCGTTCGCAAATGAGAATGAGGGTAGTATACCAGATAACTTGCTCGAAGGCTTCCAGTCCGATGACGTTCTGAAATCTCTGGATGAATTTTCTGTGAAAGAGTTTGTTGAACTGATGACTGACAGAGATGTCGAAGATGTCTCTGCTGGTGAGTTGATGTCTATGCTCGGTATGGGTGGTCGAACGGCTGACAACCTAATTGAGGCGTCCAATACCGCCAGCAACACTCACTACTTGCGGATGTGTAGGATGGTAAATGACGAGATGGAAGACGAAGGTGTTGAACCTCATCCTGCTCGTTTCCCCCGCCAAATCCCTGAGTTCTTTATTGACTTCCTGACCCCGAACCCACCGTACGATGATTGGGATAAAGGTGTCCTAGACCGTCCTGTCGTACTCGACATCTTTGCAGGTTCGAACTTAACGGGCAAAATCGCTGAAGCTAAAGAACGTTACTGGATGTCGTTCGAGCGGGAACAGAACTACGTCGAGACCTCCGAATTCCGATTCCGCACCGAGGAGCAGATTAAGCAGATGATGAACCAAGATCAGAGTAGCCTTGGTGAATTTCCAACAGTCGGTGATTCGAACTGAGTCGCTTAGTCTTCCTCATCGAATAAGTCTCTAAAGTCACTCTGCTCTACTTCGCTTTCGACGGTAGCATCATCGATTTCATCCTTGAAGTCATCCAATACTGCTCCTTCATCAACCTCATCAGGAGCATCATCATCCTCATCTTCATCCACCATATCTCGCTCACCCAACTGTTTGCGATTGTGGATACGACGGGTCTCTCCCCGAAGGACATTTCTCAGACGGTCTGGGTTGTCATCTATTTCTTCGATATCTTCACCAGTAAGAAACATAATAGCCAGATTCTCCTGATGCATAATTCGGTTCGCAAACCGCTTGGCATCAGTTGTGACACCACCTCTCGCAATCATCAAGATGGTGTTAGTCTGAAGCGTTCGAGAGATCCCGACCTCTCTTGCGATATGTTTGGTCTGTAGTTTGCCTTTGATGTTTTTACACTGAATTTGAACTCGGGAATAGGTGAGACCGAGGTCATCCATCACAACGTCTACTTCGCTCCCTCCTGTTTCTCGACCTCGAACTCGCCAGCCGACAAATTCCAAGCCGAGCATCCTTCCGAGCTTCACAGACAACGTCTCCAACGCCATTCCTTTCTCGTACGTATTGCTGGAATCCATCTCATCCAGAAGTTCCCCGTATGACTTCCGCAGAACCCGACGAGGTACATCTGAACGTTCAGCCAGATTCTCTAGGACAGGAATGAGAATTTCAGCTTCGAACCTATCTCCCTGTTCGACCAGATTCGGCTTCCCGTTCCGATGCTCCCACTCGATGAACCCCTTCTCCTCAAGCGGGTCGAGCAGGTTCGTCCCTATTTTTGACTGACTGATGTCTACTCCGTACGCTTCCTCAGCCAGTCGTTTGACAACGCTATTATCGATTTGACCGTCAGGATTGACGAGTGCTAATGCCCGAAGGAAAGCTCGTTCGTTAGCATCCAGTTCATCAAGGTCGAGAGCGACATCTTCATCGAGACCTGTTAATTCCTCAATCTTGGTACGGTCGATTTTGTAGTGTTGAGTATTCGTATTGATGATATCTGCTTTGGACATCCAAGCCCGCATCTGAGACCAGTGATTCGAGGTCTCGTCGATGTGGTAGTCGTATTGTTTGCGAAATTCTTGTTTGAGATTGTCGTTGATAGTTCTCTTACCCTGAGCTTCCAAATCCTCGATTATCTCAATTCCTTTCAGACCATCTAAATTCAGCAAGATGTGCTGTGCGAATCGGTCGTACAACTCATCGTAATCGTCTCGCATTTCGTAGAGTTCTTCTCCCAAATCTGTAAATTCAAAGTTCTCGTCCATTATCTCATAGCCGTTCTGAGCCATCCCTGTGCGGACAGTGAATGCTCGGTCAGGGTCTGAATAAAATAGATTCTCAATAGCCTCATCGAATGCATCAGAGTCTCCCTCAAACTCCCTAGCCAACTCCAATAGAACTGGTAGCTCCTCGTCAGTATGTTCAACATCATAGTCGCTAAAGTCGGCATCATCCAGTTTCTTACTCAGTTGTGCGGGGGCAAACGCGTCTCCAACGGGGAGATCTGTCTTCTCTCGGGGCACTAACTACGAGCTCTTTCCTCCGACAGAAAAAGCTGGTGCTCAACCAGAAACTCTGATTACAACCAAATAGAGGGCTACAACTGAGCCAACGTAGATTATTTCTTCACACTCAGTTCATCAGATTGCTGTTCAGTTCCTCTGAGGAATGAGATCTTGTTCTTCGTTCTGCTTTTCTTGTCCGTCACCAACGACAACATCATCAAGAGCTTCTTCGAGTTGTCGTTCAGTCATCAGACCGTCAGCGTACATTTCTCTGATGACCTGCTCTTTTCTCGTTTCTTCTTTTATCCTCATTAGCCCTTTATCAGAATAGTAGTCTTGCAACGCTAAAATACCGAAAGATAACGCTCCAAGCAAAACGAACCCAATCAATACGAATATCACAATATCAACAAGAGCAGACGCAGGAAGCGTCGTCAATAGCAGAATAGTCAACACACTAAGTGTGAATACACCGTCATCCATAGCTAATCACCTGTGTACTTGTAGACGGTCGCTCTGTTACCGCTACCGTTCGGTTTCTCCTGTCCTACCTTCTTCGCCCGTCCTCGAAATTCAAGCCACTCAACTTGTTTCCTGATGGTATTCTGTGCCACCTGATAATGGAGAGCTTCTTCGATTTGCGGTGTCGTTGCTCTACCTAATTCTTCAAATGCTACTTCGATTCTTTCTCTAAGATTCGTCCGTCTGCCAATCTCTTCTTCCGCATTTTCAATACTTTCTACTATTCTGTCTTTTTCTATTGACATATATAACACATATGTCTAATGAACTAAATTATTAACGCAAATAGTTGAAAGAAAAGGAGAATCAAGCGTTGGCTAGTATCTCTTCCACAGTTGCATACGCTCTATCATAAGACGACTTTGCACAACACTTCCGCAGGTCGTAGCTCCCATCCATCAAAGTTCCAACGTAGACAACATACCATCCAGTCATCCGCTTCTGAATCGAGCAGACCGTCCGTTCCTCTCGGATGGTGTTTTCATCGGCTAGGAGCTCAATACCGTTGACTTCGATTCTCTCAATCGTAACGTCTGCTTCGTAATTAGAAAAGAACCGTTTGATTTCATTCATCGATATCACCTTGTTGATCTTTGTAGTATTCTTCAAGTTCCCATCCATAGTACGGTGCTTCTGTTATTATTCTGTTATTAAATTCGCCTTCAAGTAGGTCATCACCGAAATGTAGTGCATAATCACTAAAATCATCTACAGGCTCAATTGCTACTGCTTTCAATTTTCCATCATCTATAATCGAATCAACTACATTAATCGAACCAGCTACATTAGCATCTATATACTGTTCAAACTTTTCTACTAGTTCATCTTTAGTAGTATTATTGTTCGCCTGCATTAGTTCTGTGACTCACCTTGATTCTCAAGTTGACGTTCGAAGTCAGCGAACCACTCGTCAATCACCTCTGCTATCTGTTCAGCGACAGTCCCAACGATTTCTTCACATTCATCAATCGTCATAAATTCCGAATCGTATGCGTACTTGAATAGACTCGATTTCAACCGCTCTTCGAATCTTTCCGTAATCAGGTTCTGATGGTCGATACCTACAATCTCCACAGGAACTGCTCGTTCTAACCATGACCCTGTTGATGAATCTTCGATTTTCTCGTACTGTTTAATCAACGCACCTTCTGTGCTTGCTTCCACAGCAACATGTTGTTCCAATCTATGCATTCCGTCTCCAATATCTTTGACCGACCCAATCAGTAGACCGTCGTCGCCATCCAATATCTCCAAGCTATACTCACCGTTCTGAATATTATTTTCGTCCATAATCGGCAACAGTTACTATATACCTAATACCTTATATAATTAACTCAGATATATGAGATTAAATCTAACAATCTAAATCATCATCGAGACGGTCGCAAGCTATCACTTTCGACTTTTCGCTGTTGTCTGCTATCTTGAACCTACCAGTCCTAGTAAGATTTCGAACTTCAGATTGGTTCGGAACAAGCGTCTGCTCTACGATGTCCTGAATGAAACTACACACAGCAACATCAGATTGGATATCTTCGATGATGATATCTTGTCCAGTTCGCTTGTCTGTAACTATTCTGCCTTGGAACGGTTCGAGGTCGTCCATACCTGAGTCGACTCAACTATATCCTAAATATCATTTGACCAACAATATCTTTCGCAACTGGATAACTCAACCCCCACCACCTGAGCAATCACAAGTCGAAGATCTCCCCACTTTTTTCGACCATAGTTTTACACATGAGTATGACCGTATCTGTGCGTTTGTTCGTTTCCACAAGTACCCATAATGTGCGTACGGACGTATGCGGACATGCGTAGATGTATAGAATGAAAAATACAGCTAGCCACAGTTTCGATATTGAGCTATATCAGCGTAGATTGGAGATTGCGATGAATGACACCTAACGGAATAGCGTCGAATCTAACCCTGTTAGAAACGGTCAGTCGATATCGTTCTTCTCTCGGAACTCTTCAACTCGGTCGTAGACCTGACTCTTGCTGAGTCCGACTTTCTGCCCGACCTCTCGATACGACATATCCGTTTCCGAGTAGAGTAACCACAAACGACGATTGGCTTCTTCTTCTGTTGCTTCGACCTGTTCTTCCAACTCTTTGACTCGGTCATCCTCTTCACCTTCGCCATCGATATCATGAGTCCAGTTCCCCGCTCCACCGTAGTCCACCTGTGTCTCTGGAACGTTTCGAGTTCGGAATCTCACATCCTCTGGCTCACCGTTCTCATCAGTACTCTCAGCAAACTGCATTCGATACGGTTGGGTATCGCTTGGTTTGTGTCTCACCTTGAACCGATTCCTGATTTCAGGAGCAACAAGACGTTGTGATGTCATCAGGATGTGAGCGTTGTTGTGACGCATCAGCTTGATTCTGTCACCGAGTGCATCTGC
Organism: Halorubrum sp. C191; assembly: GCF_002727095.1. NCBI lineage: Archaea > Methanobacteriati > Methanobacteriota > Halobacteria > Halobacteriales > Haloferacaceae > Halorubrum > Halorubrum sp. C191. Next base: position 47,176 of record NZ_NHNZ01000174.1, read on the forward strand.
TCTCTGCGTACTCCTACCAGTACCCCCAAACAGTTGATCCCCTTCGTCTAGGGCTACTACTATCTCCCAGTCAGACTTGCTTCCGTACTCATCAACCAATTCATCCAGTTTGCTCGTCCTATCTACATTCTCGAACTTATCCAGATTTGTTGTTTCAGGAACTACGTCAACATTAGAAATACCAAGAATATTCTTATCGGTCTCTCTTTTGATGACTCTCGGTGCGATTAGAAATCCTTCCTCCATCATCCAAGACGACTTACCAGCACCCTCATCGCCGTTTATTAGTGATTTCTGAACTGCGTTCCCATCAATACGATTTGACCACTGTGATTCGACATACTCAGTTACGTTGTAGAAGGTGTCATCACCATCGTCTACACCTTTGTAGAACGCCAGTTTGGACATATTCTCGTCGTCTAATGCGTTGTTGAGAGTATTAGCACCAGTACCGTCAGCTACGGCATTCGGTATCGCTGTATCGTCAAAATTGGGATGCTCATCGCTGATGTCAAGAGCAGTTATGATAGTGGATACAGACCTGCGAGCATGTTCATCCTCTATAAGTTGTAATATCGGATGAGGAGCAGGCTCACCTCGGTCTCGCCTGCCTTCCATCGTTTCCCGCAGATACGCCTCGTTGATTCCTTCACTATCCATCGTCATCACCCGCATCTAAGCGGTCGTACTCACCCTGAACTGCTTTCTCGCCCTCAATCGCCTTTCTCCGTTCTCGCTCAAGTTCGTTCTCAAGTTCCTTCTCTTTCTGACGGTAGGACTCTGATTGAGAATCAAGGACATCAGAGATTGGTGTGCCAGTTAGGGCTTTGTCAAGACCTTCAGCGATATCCCGAGCTTCCTGCATTCGAATCTTACTGCGAATCATCGACTCGTTCTTAGACCAGTGCAATCCTTCCTTCGCCATCTCAGACATATCCTGAACAACGACCATCGCCTTGATTGGGTCATCCAGAACCTCGTTTATCCAAATCTCCCCACCAGTCTCCTCGTCATTTCCAACATCAACAAATTCGACTGTTTCTGGAACGTTGTCTTGAATCTCCTCGTACATCTCCTGACCCTTGTCCGAGAGATTCCAGACAAAAGCAGGCTCAATCTTTTGATTCTCTCGGTCGAACGCTGAAGCAAGATAATTTTTATCTCCTTGTTCATTCCTTGCGACAGGCATCTGTCCATCAATAGAGTCTGCGTATCTTTGCTCCAGTAATCCATCTCTGGCAATAAAGTCAGCAACCACTTCACCATTTTCAGCGAATACAGTTAGTTCCTCAATTGATGGCTGGTACAATCTGCTTAGAATCCACTTGACGAAGGTTGGGCAGATGAATACGTATGTGATAGTGAAGAATCCGATGAAGCTGACGAGATAGTCATTCGGAGCAGGCAAGCCTAGCTGTATCGATGTGAAAGTCTGCAACACATATAACAGAGCGATAATTCCTGCTAAGAGGTACAAGATACGCCTGATGGTGAAGAACCGATTCAGAACCTCCAGTACTCCATCATCAGGATTGTCGCCCTGTTCTGCTGTTTTGACGGTGTCTTGAACTGACCCACTAATATTACCCTTGGCGTACGCAGATTCAGGTCTGAACTTATCGAGGAGCTTTGCCATCTTGAGGTAGAACCGAATCAGGTAGTAGATGATGGACAAGACGGCTCCGCCTGCAGATGTCCACAAGAGCGTTCCTCTAAGGTTCTGAATGATTGGCGGTGGAGCAGATACTATCGATGCATACGCTCCTTCTTCGGTGATGAGATTGACTGTCGTTGTACTGTCCGAACCTACTGGAATCGGAATCTGTGTGCTATTTCGGTCTGCCCTAAATGTCGCTGTACCTTGTGCTGTGATGCTGGCTGACTGCTGACGCCTGTTGACTTCTGTTGCGAAGTACGTCGCATCAACATCTTCAGAAGCGTTATATTGTACGTTCACAACTCCTTTTTGGAAATTAAAATCTCTACTCTGAATCGTAACTGAACCCAAAATCTTGTCTCCGTTCTCGGTTACTTCAGCTTGTGTAAAATTCTGGGTCTGGGCTTCGAACGTCGTACCTCCACCACCAGTATCGGCTTCGACAGGCTCGGATTGATTGAGGTACTGTTGAGCCTCAGAACGGAGATCTCCAAATCGTTGAGACGCATTACTGTTGACCCAACTTCGAACCTGCTGATAAGACTGTTCAGTATTGTCTCCTGCTTGTATAATCGTCTGTATCGTCTGTGCTTTGTCCTGTGGTGTGTGTTCGTCTGCAACTGCTATCGTTGCCGTTAATGTGATTACACTTGTTAGTACTACGATAGTTAGAAAAAATAAATACAATACTAATCGTTTGTTCATGCTAATAAGAAAGATTCGGAAGTGTAAAATAGTTTATATGAGTTATAAAACTCTGCTGTATAGGATGATGGCGACCGCTCCTAGGACTACTACTGTTCCAGCACCATTACCACCAGGGAGTATTGGTGGGAATTCAAGGTCATTATCCTGTGCGGAGTCAACGGTATCGATGGTTACGTCAACCGACTCTTGTATTGCGTTAGCCTGCTTCGACAAGTCCGTTGAGAGCAGGTCGAAGGTCTGGATATCAACATCATCTACTGACTCACCATCCTCAACTATATCATCTATCTTCACATCTCCGCTCAGTTCGTAGACCTCTGCGTTGTCAGGATTAACGACAAGCGTTCGGGATACGTCCGAAGCGTTGAACGTATCGTTGACAGCAAGCTGACTGCTGTTGTCCGTCTGATTCATCAGCGTCTGCAGGTCAGTCGAGAACAGCACTACCTCGTTGTACTGCGTTCCGTCTCCGTTAGTGAGGTTGATTCGGGTATCAGACGGTTGTGCTACGCTATCGTAGATACCTGCGTACTGCGACAGTACAGCGTCTGTGTCGTTCGCATCGACGTTGTCGACGTTGAATATCGACAAGTCTTCTGTGACATTTTCAAAGTCCGTAGCAGATAGATTATCATCGTTTGCTACCGTCTTGATTGTGTCATTCCAAGTGTTGCTCGCATGCGTACTTACAGTATTGTAAACTGCATCAGACCTGCTATCCCGAGTCTCGATGATATCGATAGTGCGACTGAATTGGACAGGTTCGACTCGGTCGTAAATCCCGCTTGTTGGAGTATCGATGTAGAGCTTCGAACCGTTCTGATAATCCATCGGCTGATATCCACTACCTGTGTTGACGTACGGTAGTGCCACTTGAAGTGGTGCTTCTGTGGCGTTCGAATAGCTACTAGCGACAGATACGTTGATACCTGTTAGGTTGGCTGTGCTGTTGTTGTGTGTGAACGAGATCTCTGCCTCTGGCGAAGCTACATCAGCAGGGTCGAGCGTTACATCTTGATTATAATTTGTTAGATCTGGAGCTTCTGACAGGTTATTAGCGAACACACCATTATCATCATATACATTAAGTGCAGATTCATAAACATCATTAGCATCTACATCAACATTTTTAAATAACAACGCACTCCCATCACCAGAGAAGTCAATATTTTCTGTTATACCACCACCAGTACCGTTAATCGTACCATCTTCAAACCTTATATCATTCCCATCATTTGTTATACCGTAACCATATGCGGATGATGTATCCCATTTTAATTTGTAACCATTCAAGTCAACAACTACATCTTGATTTAGATTTTTGTCATCATTCTGCTGTCCTACTACTGTTATATTATTCTGGAACTCTATTCTATCAGCTGTTTTTCTTAGGGCATCATCTAATTCTTGCTCATTTGATACCTTAGCAACATTCTGTACGTAGTAATCGCTACTGTAGTTAGCCGAATCTAGCTTCTGAATCTGATTCTTAGCTAGGTCGTAGGTGTGGTAATTGTGCTTCTCTACGATGTTGGTATTTGTACCCCACAAATAATCGCTGACAGCATTTTCTGCTGTTACAACTGTCTCAGATTCGCTGGTTAGGTTATCCGCTTCGTTGATGAGACGGTTGTTGACAACTTGTACACCACTACCTTCGATTGTGTTGAGGTCATTATCGATACCGTCTGCCCAACTATCGTACGAACCTTCTGCAGATATCGATGCGTCATGTACGTCTGTGCGTATGACATCATCAGCTTCCGATGCGTTGATTTGCGATTCTGCAAAGTACTGACCTACTTCTACACCCTTATAGAATCCATACGAACCCGCTACAGAACCAGCGATTACTGATGCTCCGATGACGGCAGGAATAAGAGCTTCAGCTTGATTCGGAGTGACATCTACAGGATTATTACTCAACCCGATTTTGTGCGTTCCATCTGGTTGTTCGAGTAGCTTCACATCGCTGTGCTGTTCTACTTGTTCACCTGTCTGTACGTAGTTGTCCGCCTGTAGAGCAGGAGGAGCTACCATATACGCCATAATCAGGACTAACGAAATCACAATCGTCAGACCGTAAGATTTGATTTTGCTATGCATATTGAATCACTTTGATTAGGACATCTTCATCGAGTTTCCATTATATTCTGTTCGACCGAGTACGTACGCACCTCCTGTGCTGATGATGAACGCACCAAGTTCGGTTAGCTGGTTGTAGTGGACTACTCCCGAAACTGACGGGAAGAATATCGGAGCGACGAGAATCAGTAGCGTACCGCCAAACAGGATCTGCTCTGGAGTAGACCATCCATCCCAAACTCCCATATCGAATCCTTCAGCGATAGCTAGTCCAATCAGACCTCCAACCGAAAATACAGTTGCATACGTTATGATGGCTGTACTGCCGATTAGCGGTACTTGGACGCTCAGTAGTTGAGTCGACATTCCATATCCGAGTACGGACAAAGAACCGACTCCGCTGGTTACTAATGCTCCCAACGTAAAAACCGCAAGTGCAATTATTTCAACTACGCTGAGGGTGTCAAATTGTTCAGTAATACCCATAGTGAAATAAAATACCCTGAAATCCTAAAAGAAGGGAATATATCTCAAATAAATGAGTCTGTAATTGCTCTACCCCTACCAGTAGAGCAAGTATGAACCTTCTTAGACTTACAGTATCATTACGATTCTGATGACTGCTCCGTCCAGTCGGCCATTACCGAAGCAAGGAGCGAGCCGCGTTTAGTGGTTGCGGAGCGACCGGCGCCGCCCTTACGCCCCCTCGTCGGACGGCGGTCGCTCCGAGAGCCGATCGAACCGGTCCTGCGCCGCCTCGGCGCGGCGCTCCGTCTCCTCGGGCTCGTACGAGGCGGCCTCGATACGCCCGCCGTCGAGCGTCACTGACAGGACCGCGTCGGCATGCCCTCCGTCCGGCGGAAGCCGCGAGGCGTCCAGCACCGCGTCCCCCACCTCGTCGCCGTCGCGCTCGAAGAACACGGTCGCGAGCCCGTCCTCGACGCCGTCCACGACCGCGGTGTACTCGCCGTCGGGGAGATCGATACCGGTCATTCGTAGCTCACCGCAAGCACGCGTTCCCCGGCGGCGTTCGAGAGTATCACCGTGTCGCCGGCGTTGTTCCAGACCGGTGACCCCGCCCCCCAGTACAGCTCGGCGTCGGTGTCTGCGCCGCTCCCCGTCCGGAGCGTCACCGTCGCGCCCGCGTCGAGCGTGTATCCCTCCGGGAACGCGTAGCTGTGCGCCGCCTCGTCCGCGACCGTCCACCCGGACAGGTCGATCGGCTCGTCGCCCGCGTTCTCGAAGACCACGTACTCGTCGTTCAGGTTCTCGCTGTCGTCGCCCTCGGCGTCCGCGTTGATCGCCGCGACTTCCAAGGCTGCGGCCGGATCGGTCGACGCCGTCTCGTCCCCTCCGTCAGTGTCGCCGCCGTCGTCGTCGGCGTCGCTGTCGTCGTCGGCTCCGCCTCCGGAACCGCCGTCGACCGGGTCGCCGCCGAGCCGAGCGCGTTCGACGACCTCGCCGCCTGCCCCGGGTTCGATCGGCTCGCCGTCGCGCACCGCGAGCGGGTCGGTGGGCGCGTCGCGCTGCGTCCGCACGGAGACGCCGTTCCCGTCGCTCACGAGGACGACGGTCCCGTGCGTCGCGGTCCAGTAGGTCGGGAGCGACCGGTCCGCGAACCGCCGGAGGACCTCCTCTGTCGGGTGACCGTACTGGGAGTCGTACGCGCTCGACACGACGACCGCCCGCGGTCCCACCGCGTCGAGGAACTGGCCGCTCGACGAGCTCGACGAGCCGTGGTGGCCGGCCTTCAGCACGGTCGACTCCAGTTCCGACCCGTACGCGTCGATCAGGTACGCTTCTTGATCGTCTTCGGCGTCGCCGGACAGCAGGAAGCTCGTCTCGCCGTGGGTGAGCCTGAGCACGACGCTGTTCTCGTTGCGCGCTTCGCCTTCGAGGTACGGCTCGGGCGGCCCGAGCACGTCGACGCCGACCGCGCCGAACGAGATCGCGTCGCCCTCGCGCGTCTCGTACAGCGTCACGTCGTGCTCCTCGACCGCGTCGAGGTACTCGGCGTAGGTCTGCGTGCTCGCGGCGATGCCGGGGTCGTAGACGGCACCGATCCCGTCGGCCTCCGTCTCGTAGTGCTCGATGATCGCCGCGTTGCCGCCGATGTGGTCCGCGTCGTTGTGCGAGGTGACGAGGTGGTCGATCCGCGTGATGTCGTGCCGCCGGAGGTACTCCAGCACGTACTCGCCATCGTCGTTGTAGTGACCCGTGTCGACGAGCATGGTCGCTCCCTCCGGCCCGACGACGAGCGTGCTGACCGACTGCCCGACGTTGATGAAGTGGACCTCGACGGTGCCGTTCGCCGCCTCGGCCGCCGTCTCGTCGCCCGCGTCCGGTCCCGTCGGCGCCTGATCGCCGGGTACCGCGCCGGCACAGCCCGCGAGGAAGATGATCCCCGCGAGCAGGAGGATCCGGAACGCACCGCCCGTTCGTTTCATGTTTCGTTGATATTCTACACGGGCAAAGAGGTACGCATCCGTTACCGACCCGCACGTGTACTGTCCCGGATCGCGTCGCACCGTCCGCGAAGAGCGACAGCGGTCGCGCTAGCCGCATCCGGACGGTCCGCGTAGAATTCCGTATGGGACCGCTGAGAGTCGAACTCAGGTCATACGGACCCCATCCGCATAGGATACCACTACCCCACGGTCCCTGACTACACGCTGAAAAACGACGGTCCGGTAATTAAGGACTTCGCTTCAGTCGTCGCCGTCCCGCGGGACCACGAGGTCGCCCGCGTCCCGCACCGCGAGGCTCCCGATCGCGTCGCCCTCGTAGACGGCCAGCCCCTCGGCGCGACCGAGGACGTACCCGTCGCGGTCCGCCTCGACCGTCCCGCGCTCCGCGCCCGCGGCGTCGACCACGCTCGCGAGGACATCTCCCTCGTCGAACGCGTCCCCGGCCGCCACCCGGTGCCGGACGAGTCCGGAGATATCGGTCGTCGGCCCGCGGAAGCGCCGCACGGGAAACTCGACAGGGGCCGGGGCCACGCCGACCCCGGGCTCGCTAGCCGACTCGGGTACTTCGTCGAGGAGCCCGAGTTCGACCGCGACGCCGACGACGCCCGCGACGCCAGCGTCGAGGAGCGCGTCGTCGACGACGCTGTGGGCGCCGAGCTCCGCCGTGAACGCCGGGATCCCCGCCTCGTTGAGTACGGCGCCCGCGGTCGATCGCTGGAGGTTCTCTTCGACGTACTCTGCGGTGGGATACTCCCGGACCACCGGAAGCCCGAACGCCTCGACGAGTCGGCCGAGGTCCTCAGAGAGCGCGGCCGCCTCGGCCTCATTCCGTCGGTCACCGTACAGCACGCGGTCGCGGATGGCGAACGGCTCGCTACCGACGCCCGCGGTGTGACAGTCGATCAGTGCGTCCGCGGTCGCGTCGGTGCCGACCGCGTCGACTGAGAACTCGTTCCCCTCGTCCGACGACTCGCCGGTGATCGCGGCGTACAGCCGGGCGTCGATCCGCTCTTGGAGCTTCGGCGGGCGGGCCGACTCCGCGTCGGCGTCCGGGAAGTGCCGGTTCGGGTCCTCGTCGGCGTAGTACGTCTCTCGCGCGTTCCGGCGCAGGCCGGCCGGGGAGACGACGGGCACGACGACGACAACGCCGGCGAGGTCGGCGAGGCGGTCGCCGAAGGTCGCGACCGCGTCCTGGACGACCGCGACGCCCGTCGCCTCGTCGCCGTGGACGCCGCCGGTGAGCCACAGCGTCGGCCCGTCGGCGGCGCCGTTCGCGACCGCGACCGGGAGCCGTTCCGTGCCGCCGGTCGGCAGGTCCCCGACGGTGAGCCACCCGCGGTCGAGCGTTCCGGGCTCGGCGCTCGCGCTCCCGACGGCTACCACTCCGCCTCCGTCTGCGTCCGGCTCGTCCATGTCCGCATCTGGGGGCGGCGAATTTATAAAAGAACGCGCTCCAAGGCGACGACCGTCCCGTTCTCGGCGTCCGGGTCGCCGACGATGCGCCCGAGGCAGACCGCGGTGCCGTCCGGCGTGAAGCACGCGGCGAGCGGCGGGTCCGGGTCCGTGTCGCGGTCAGTCGGCGCGTCGCCATCCGTGTCGGTCGGCGCGTCGCCATCCGTGTCGGTCGGCGCGTCGCTATCGGTCGACGCGTCGTCGCGGACCGCCGCCGGGATCGCCGCGTCGTCGACGTCGATCACGCCGGGCGCGTACACGGGAGCCCCGGTCGCGACGCTGCGGGCGGCCGACCGGGCGACCGTCACCGCGGGGAGGTGGGCGAGGGCGTCCTCCGCCGGGCGGACCACCTCGCGGAGGAGCGCGTCGTCGCCGTCCCCGGCCCACGCGAGCGCGTCCACGAGGTCCTGAAGCGTGCGGAGGTCGCGGTCGTCGAACGGGTCCGTGGCGCTGCGCCGGAGGTGTCCCATGTGCGCGCCGCCCCCCGTCGCGAGTCCGATGTCGTGACACAGCTTCCGGACGTACGTCCCCGACTCGCAGCGGATCCGGAGGAGCGCTCGGCGGTCGGCGACCTCCAGCAGGTCCAACTCGTGGACCGTCCGCGTGCGGAGCCGACGGCTCACGGCGCTCTTCCGCGGCGGCTTCTGGTAGATCTCGCCCTCGAACTCGGCGACGACTTCCCGGAAGTCCGACGGGGGTGACCCGTGGAGCTCCAGCACCGCGACGTACTCCTTTGCCCCTTCGAGGAACACCTGCGCCATGCGCGTCGCGTCGCCGGTCAGCGTGGGGAGACAGCCAGTGACCTTCGGATCGAGGGTCCCCGAGTGAGCGACGCCGCGGGTCGGCGGCCCCTCGGGGTCGAGCGTCGCGAGCGTCTCGTCTATGGCGTCCCGCACCCACGCCGACACTTGGTGCGAGGAGGGCCCGGCGGGCTTGTCGAGGTTGACGACGCCGAACCGGAGCAGCTCCGGCACCGACCGCTCTCCGGGAGGCGCTCTGAGCGGGTCGGGGTCGGCGTCGGAAGGGTCTGTCATGCGGAGGTCAGTCGCGGGTTCAGAAGTCGTACACGACGCCGTCGACGGGCGCTTTCCCCTCGTCGTCGTCGGGGTCGTACGCTTCGACGGTCGCGACGAGGACGTTGAGGAAGCGCTCGGGCCCCCAGCGGGCGGTGTTGTACGCGGCGTCGTAGATCGAGAGGTCTTCGATGTCGATGTTGTAGTACTCCCGGTACCGCTTGCGCTCGGAGGCCTCGCGGCGCTCCGTCTCCGTTCGCGCGCGGTCGGTCGGCTTCGCCTCGCGCTCCGCGATCCGCTCCGCGCGGACCGACAGCGGCGCGTCGAACCAGAACCGGAAGTCGGCGTGGTCGGCCGCGAGCCACCCGGCGAGCCGCGATTCGAGGACCACGTCGTCGCGCTCGACGGCGATCTCGCGGAGCCGGCGGTCGAGGTCGCGGTCGATCTGCGGGTCCTCCTCGGCGAACTCGTTGAACTCGACCGGCGTCATGTCGCGTTCGGCCGCCATCTCGCGGAAGATGTCGCCGCCGGAGACGTGCCCGAGACCGAGCGCGTCCGCCAGCTGGACGGCGTTGGTGCTCTTCCCGCTTCCAGGCGGGCCGGAGACGGTGATCAACATATCACCACTGCGCGGGTGTCGTTCAAAACGGTTGTCGTTCGGCTGCGGGAGCGCGCGCCCGTCGGCGCCCGTGTCGAGGACTCGCTCGCCGTCACCGACCCGGCTCGCTCACGCCTCGGGGTCGGCCGTCGCGGCCGTCATCGACCAGACGGCGACGAGGCCGAGCAGGAGCGCGGGGACAAGCGGCAGCACGAGGTACGTGGCGAAAAAGGGGAGCCCGAACCACCCGGCCGCGTACGGATACGCGTAGATGATCCCGGGGATGACGATAGCGCAGACGAAAAGCGCCGCCGTCAGCGCCCACCCCTCGCGGCCGAAGCCGTCGGCCGCCGGCTCCCGACCGGCCGACTCCGACGGCCCCGTACCGTCGGCGCCGCCGCTCTCGCCCTCCGGGGCGTGGACATAGCCGCCGTCGGTAGTGCCGTCGGCACCCGCGGCCGCGTCGCGATCGGCCGCGTCGCCGTCGGCCGCGTCGGTCTCAGAGCTCACTGTCGGGTCTAACCACCACTTTGCCAAAGCCCTCACGGTTCTCGATCATCTCGTGTGCGCGCGCGGCCTCGCTCATCGGGAGGACCTCCCGGACGCGGGGCTCGAAGGTCCCGTCCCAGACCAGTTCCAGGACATCGTCGACCTCGCCCGGCGTCGCCATCGTCGAGCCGATGACGGAGAGCTGGTTCCAGAAGATTCGGTTGAGCCCCGCGCCCGGGTTCGGGCCGGTGGTCGCGCCGCAGGTGACGAGCCGGCCGCCCTTCGCCATCGACTTCAGCGAGTTCGGGTAGGTCGCCTCGCCGACGTGGTCGACGACGACGTCGACGCCTCGTTTGCCGGTGAGCGCCGCGATCTCGTCCGCGAAGTCGTTCGCCTCGTAGTCGATGACGTGGTCGGCGCCGCAGTCCTCGGCGTGCGCGAGCTTCTCCTCGGTGGAGGCGGTCGCGAACACCTCACAGCCCGCGTGGTCGGCGATCTGGACCGCGGCGTGGCCGACGCCGCCGGAGGCGCCCAAGACGAGCACCTTCTCGCCCGCCTCGATGTCCGCGCGCGTCTGGAGCATCCGCCACGCGGTCTGGAACACGAGCGACGCGGAGCCGGCGACCTCCCAGTCGACGCCGTCGGGGACCGGGACGAGGTTCTCGGCCGGGACCGACGCCTTCTCGGCGTGGACGCCGCGGACGTGTTCGCCGATGATGTGGAAGGAGACGCACAGCGACTCCTCGCCGTTCCGGCAGAACTCGCAGTTGCCGCAGGAGACGCCGGCGCTCACGGCGACGTGGTCCCCAGGCTCGAAGCGCGTCACGCCCTCACCGACGGCCTCCACGACGCCCGCGGCGTCGCTCCCCGGGATGTGCGGCATCTCCACGTCGATGCCGGGCATTCCGCGGCGAGTCCAGACGTCGAGGTGGTTCAACGCCCCCGCCTTGACGTCGACGAGCACCTCGCCGCGGTCGGGGTCGGGCTCGGGGAACTCGCCGTACTCGATCACGTCGCGGTCGCCGTGGTCGGCGAACTGAACGGCCTTCATATTCGGACCCTCCCGCGGGACCCACTAAACAGTACGCCTCACGGAAACGAGCGACGCGACCATCGAACCGGCGCGGCCACCGGACTGACGCGACCATCGAACCGGCGCGGCCCGCGGGACGACGCTCGCAGCCACCGTGCGAGTCGCCCACAGCGACCCGACCGTTTCGTGATGTTTAAGTACCGAAAGCGGGAGCATACGAACGCACGAACTGTAGGGGCGTCGGGCCCCGAGTCCGAGAGGGCGATGATACAACGCGGGTTGCGGTAGCCAAGCCTGGCCCAAGGCGCAGGGTTGCTAACTCTGTGGCGTCACTGCCTCCGGGGTTCGAATCCCCGCCGCAACGCTCGAACGGACGAGTACCGCCGGATCGCGCCGGTAGGGCTCACCACAACCAACACATGAGCACGGAAGAACCACAGGACGACTCGCCGGAGGAGGAGGAAGACCTCCAGTACTTCGTTCGGATCGGGGGCGCGGACCTCGACGGGACGAAGACGGTCGAGCGAAGCCTGTCCGAACTCGACGGCATCGGCACGCGCACGGCGCGGCTGGTCGCCGAGAAGGCCGACGTGGACCGAAACGCCACGTTCGGGCTCCTCGACGAGGAGGATATCGACGCGGTGGTCGACATCGCCGAGAACCTCGAAGACCACGTCCCGTCGTGGATGACGAACCGACAGAACGACTTCTTCACCGGAGAGACGACGCACCTCGTCGGCACGGACGTCAACGAGAAGCGGCGCCACGACATCAACCGGATGAAGATCATCGAATCGTACAAGGGCGTGCGCCACAAGCGCGGGCAGAAGGTCCGCGGCCAGCGCACCAAGTCCACGGGTCGCTCGGAGGGGACCATCGGGGTCAACGTCGAGGAGATCCGCGAGGAGATGGAAGACGACGAGGGCGGTGACGACGAATGAGCACCGGAAAGAACACCAAGGGCTACGAGACGCCGAACCACCCGTATCAGGGCGAGCGCATCGCCGAGGAGTCCGACCTCCTCTCGCGGTACGGTCTGAAGAACAAAGAGGAGTTCTGGCGCGCCCAGTCCGAGCTGCGCAACATGCGCCGAGAGGCCCGACGGCTGCTCGGCGAGGCGCAGGGTGACGTCGACGCCGCACAGGACGCCGGCGCGGAGTTCGTTACGCGGCTCCGCCGGATCGGCATCCTCGGCGACAACGACGACATCTCGACGGTCCTGTCGCTCGACGTGACCGACCTGCTGGAGCGTCGCCTCCAGACGGTCGTCTACCGACAGGGCTTCGCCTCCTCGACCCAGCAGGCCCGCCAGTTCATCGTCCACGGCCACATCACCGTCAACGGCGCCCGCGTCACGCGCCCGTCGGTGAAGGTGGACGTCGACGACGAGGGCGCCATCGCCTTCGACGAGACGAGCCCGCTCGCGGACGATCTCCACCCCGAGCGCGCGGAGTCACAGGAGTAACCAACCATGAGTGAATCCGAGGACGGAAAGTGGGGCATCGCCCACGTGTACGCGTCGTTCAACAACACGCTCATCACGGTCACCGACGAGACGGGCGCCGAGACGATCGCCAAGTCGTCCGGCGGCACCGTGGTGAAGCAGAACCGCGACGAGGCGTCGCCGTACGCCGCCATGCAGATGGCGGAGGTCGTCGCCGAGCGCGTCAAGGACGCCGGGCTGGAGGGCGTGCACGTTCGCGTGCGCGGTCCCGGCGGCAACCTCAACAAGTCCACCGGTCCCGGTGCGCAGGCGACGATCCGCGCGCTCTCGCGGGCGGGCGTCGAGATCGGGCGCATCGAGGACGTCACGCCGATCCCGCACGACGGGACGAAGGCGCCGAAGAACAAGCGAGTCTGACATGACCGAAGACGAATTCGACGTCCAGTACGTCGAACGGGACGAACGCAGCGCGCGGGTGCTGATCCGCGGGCTCACGCCGGCGTTCGCCAACGGCATCCGCCGCGCGATGATCGCCGACGTCCCGACGTTCTCGATCGACACCGTCCGGTTCGTCGAGAACTCCTCGGTCATGTTCGACGAGATGATCGGCCTGCGGCTGGGGCTCGTGCCCCTGACGACGCCGCTCGACGACTTCGATATCGGCGACGAGGTCACCCTCGCGCTCGACGTCGAAGGTCCGGCGACGGCGTACTCCGGCGACATCGAGAGCAGCGACCCGCTCGTCGAGGTCGCCGACGAGAACGTTCCGATCATCGAGCTGAAGGAGGGACAGCGGTTGGAGTTCGAGGCCGACGCGGTCCTCGACACCGGCAAGGAGCACGCCAAACACCAGGGCGGCGTCTCCGTCGGCTACCGCCACCTCCAGCGCGTCTCGGTCGAGGGCGACCGCGGCGAGTTCGACGACGACGAGCCGAACATCCTCCGCGGCGTCATCGAGACGCCGGACGGGGAGATCGAGCTCACGGACGAGTTCGACAACGACCTCTCGGAACGGTTCCCCGGCAAAGAGGTCGCGGTCGAGGACGTGCCGGGCGCGTTCGTCTTCCACATCGAGACGGACGGCTCGTTCGACGTCGAGGAACTGTTGCTCCGCGCGATCGACTCCATCGAGGAGCGCGCGGACGAACTACAGACGAAAGTCGCAGTATAAGGAAATGACGGCCCTTCGAACCACCCCCCTGACCGTCGCCCTCGCCGGCAGCCGCGGCGCCGCTCCGACCGACGGAGCGCGCGCGGCCGACCGCGGGGACGCCGGGACCGAAAGTGGTTTGAAGGGAGCCGGAATACGGTGGAGTGCACGCAGGGATAGCCAAGTCAGGCCAACGGCGCAGCGTTCAGGGCGCTGTCCTGTAGAGGTCCGCAGGTTCAAATCCTGCTCCCTGCACTCCGTTTTCCACGAACTCTCCGTTCAGGAGGGACAGCTATGAGTAGCAAGACGAATCCGAAACTACAGAACCTCATCGCCGATCTGAAGTCGGTCTCGCGTGACTCCGGTGCCAACGTGTGGCAGGACGTCGCCGACCGACTGGAGAAGCCACGGCGCACGCACGCTGAGGTCAACCTGGGCCGTATCGAACGATACGCGCAGGAAGACGAGACGGTCGTCGTCCCCGGCAAGGTGCTGGGCAGCGGTGTGCTCGAAACGAACGTTACCGTCGCCGCCGTCGACTTCTCCGGAACCGCCCGGACGAAGATCGACCAGGCCGGCGAAGCGGTGACGCTGGAACAGTACGTCGAACAGAACCCCGAAGGAAGCAACGTGCGGGTGATCCGATGAGTCTCGCGAAGATCGACGCGGACGTCGTCGTCGACGCCCGCGACTGTATCCTCGGTCGCGTCTCCTCGGAGGTCGCCCAGCGCGTCCTCGCCGGGGAGACCGTCGCCGTCGTCAACGCCGAGCGCGCCGTCATCACCGGCAACGAGGAGGCGACGATGGAGACGTACCACAAGCGCGCGGAGCTCGGCTCGGACAGCGGGCCGTACTACCCCAAGCGCCCCGACCGAATCTTCAAGCGCGCCATCCGCGGCATGCTGCCGTACAAGTCGGAGGACGGCCGCGAGGCGTTCTCGAACGTGCGCGTGTACGTCGGGAACCCCTACGAGCGCGACGAGGACGTCGAGAGCGTCGTCCTCGACGGCACCTCGCTCGACCGCCTCTCGAACATCAAATTCACCACGCTCGGGGAGATCTCCGAGTCTCTGGGAGCCAACGTCACATGGTAACGAACACCTCAGGCAAGAAGAAGACGGCCGTCGCCCGCGCCACCGTGCGCGAGGGCGAGGGTCGCGTTCGCATCAACTCCCAGCCAGTCGAGCTGGTCGAACCGGAGCAGGCGCGGCTCAAGATGCTGGAGCCGTTCCGCATCGCGGGCGAGGAGCTCCGCGACGGCGTCGACATCGACATCGACGTCGAGGGCGGCGGCTTCAGCGGGCAGGCGGACGCGACGCGGACCGCCATCGCCCGCGGCCTCGTCCAGCACCTCGGCGACGCCGAGCTGCGCGACGCGTACATGAACTTCGACCGCACCCTGCTGGTCAACGACGTGCGCCAGTCCGAACCCAAGAAGTGGGGCGGACCCGGCGCGCGCGCTCGCTACCAGAAGTCCTACCGCTGAGGTGATCCAGTCATGATGATCCCCGTCCGGTGTTTCACGTGCGGCAACGTCGTGGGTGAACACTGGGAAGAGTTCAAAGAGCGGGCTCGCGAGGGCGACGAAGACCCCGGCGAGGTGCTCGACGACCTCGGGGTCGACCGGCACTGCTGCCGGCGCATGCTGGTGAGCCACCGCGACCTCGTGGACGTCGTCTCGCCGTACCAGTAACCATGTCAGGACAGCGATACAATCGATACGAGAAGGCACGCATCCTCGGCGCGCGAGCGCTACAGGTGTCCTACGGGGCGCCCGTGCTGATCGACACGGACCAGACGGAGCCGATACTCGTCGCCGCGGAGGAGTACGACGCGGGCGCGCTCCCGTTCACCGTGCGGAGGGAATCCAACTAATGACCCGAATTACCAGCGTCTCGTTGCGTCGCGTGCTCGACTCGCGCGGAAACCCGACGGTCGAGGCCGACGTGCTCACCGAGTCCGGCGGCTTCGGCCGTGGGGCGGCGCCTAGCGGGGCCTCGACCGGGGAGTACGAAGCGATCGAACTGCCGGCGAGCGAATCCATCGCGAAGGCCCGCGAACACGCGGTCCCGCGCCTCGAGGGCGTCTACGCCGGCGACCAGCGCGCGGTCGACAGCGCACTCCGCGCCGCCGACGGGACGGACGACTTCTCCGCCATCGGCGCCAACAGCGCGGTCGCCATCTCGATGGCGGCCGCGAAGGCCGCCGCCGACGTGCTCGGCGCACCGCTGTACCAGCACCTCGGCGGGGCGTTCCGCGGCGAGAACTTCCCGATCCCGCTTGGCAACGTCGTCGGCGGCGGAGAGCACGCCAAGGAAGCGACCCACATTCAGGAGTTTCTCGCGGCGCCCGTCGGCGCGCCGAGCGTCTCGGAGGCCGTCTTCGCGAACGCCGCGGTCCACGCGGCGGTCGCGGACGTGTTAGACGAGCGCGGCGTGCCCGCGGCGAAGGGCGACGAGGGCGCGTGGGCGCCCCCCATCTCGGACGCCGACGCGTTCGAGGTCGTCGACGAGGCGGTCGACCGCGTCGAGGAAGACGTGGGCTTCGAGATCCGCTTCGGTCTCGACATGGCCGCGGCCGAACTGTACGACGACGAGGTCGAGGCGTACGTCTACGGCGACGAGACGAAGTCGGCCGACGAGCAGATCGAGTATGTCGCTGGCCTCGTCGACGAGTACGACCTCGCGTACGTCGAGGACCCGCTCGACGAGAACGACTACGAGGCGTTCGCGGAGTTGACCGACCGGGTCGGCGACCGGACGCTGATCTGCGGGGACGACCTGTTCGTCACCAACGTCGAGCGGCTCCAGGACGGCATCGACGCCGGCGCGGCCAACAGCATCCTCATCAAGCCGAACCAGATCGGGACGCTGTCGGACGCGTTCGACGCCGTCGAGCTCGCCGCCCGCAACGGGTACGAGATAGTCATCTCTCACCGTTCGGGCGAGACCGAGGACACCACCATCGCACACCTCGCCGTGGCGACCGACGCCGGTTACATCAAGACCGGGACGGTCGGCGGCGAGCGAACCGCCAAGCTGAACGAACTGGTCCGCATCGCGGACGACGCGGTATGACGGGCCCACACCACGCATGAGCGAAGACAACGACGCGGTCGAACTCGACGACGACGCGGAGACCGAGGCGGTCGACGCGGCGGTCGAGGAGGAGGCCGACACGACCGAGGAACCGACCGCCGACGCGGCCGAGACGGCCGCCGACGCCGAGAGCGAGACCGCCGCGGGCGACGACGAAGCGGACGAGGAGGAGGCCTCCCCGTTCGACGACGACGTCATGCCCGACGACGACGTCGACCTGCTGATCCCCGTCGAGGACTACCTCTCCGCGGGTGTCCACATCGGGACCCAGCAGAAGACGAAGGACATGGAGCGGTTCATCCACCGCGTCCGCGACGACGGGCTGTACGTCCTCGACGTGAGCCTGACCGACCAGCGGATCCGCACGGCCGCGGACTTCCTCGCGAACTACAACCCCGAGCAGATCCTCGTCACATCCTCGCGGCAGTACGGTCGGTTCCCGGCCGAGAAGTTCGCGGACGCCATCGGCGCCCGCGCCCGCACCGGTCGCTTCATTCCGGGCACGCTGACGAACCCCGACTACGCCGGCTACATCGAGCCGGACGTGGTCGTGGTCACCGACCCCATCGGCGACGCGCAGGCCGTCAAAGAGGCCATCACCGTCGGTATCCCGGTGATCGCGATGTGCGACTCCAACAACCAGCTGTCGAACGTCGACCTCGTCATCCCGACGAACAACAAGGGTCGGCGCGCGCTGTCGGTCGTCTACTGGCTCCTCGCCAACGAGACGCTCGACCGCCGCGGCGCCGACACGGTGTTCGCCCTCGAAGACTTCGAGGACGAGCTCTAAGCCGGCCGCGTTTTTCTTCGACGCTTCTTGTTTCGTCCGTTCACCGCTCGGAGAGCCGTCGGCGAATCGATCCGCGGCGCGACGCGCTCAGACGATATCGGGCGTGAACGGGTACGAATAGACCCGCCCGTCGTTGGCCTTCACCGTTGCCACGAGGACCAAGACTAGGTCGACGACGCCGATAATCGGGAACAGCAGGAGGCCGATGAACACGAAGCTCAGGACGGCGGCAATCATGAGCGCGGCGAAGACGACGATCTGGAAGTTCAGCGAGTTCTTCGCGTTCCGCTCGACGAGTTCGTCGTTGTCGTCCGCGAGGATCAGGAAGAGAATCGGGCCGAGGAACGACGCGAAGAGCGACGAGGCGTGCGACAGCGCCGCTAGCGTCGTGTCCCCGTCGACGGTCCCGTCGCCGGTCTCAGTTGCTGTGGTTGACATAGTGGGATGGCGGTTTCGGAGCAGATTGATAAATTTTCGGAGACCGACCGGAATACACGGAGGCGGCAGTCGACAGCCACGCTCAAGCCGGCGCCCGTCGCCGACTGCGACCGATCGGTCGTCGGTCGGTCCCCCGCTCAGTCGGGCGTCGGCCGGTCCCCCTCTCAGTCGGGCGTCGGCCGGTCCCCCGCTTAGTCGGTCGTCGACGGCTCGCTGTCGGTCGGTTCGTCGACCGCCCCGCCCGTCGTCTCCTCGGGCACGTCGTGGGTCCACCGCGGCTCTATCTCTCGGTTCGCCATCACGATCCGGTCGCCGCCGTCGGTGTCGATCCGCGTCTTCCGGAGTTCGATGGCGGCGACCGTTCCCGTCACGCCCTTCGACTCGACGCGGTAGCCGACGTTGAAGTCCGGGTCCCGCAGGAGGTAGACGCCCGCCACCGTGTCCTCGATCATCTCGGAGAGCGCGTAGGAGACCCCGAGGGCGATGAAGCCGACGGCGGTGCCGAGGCTCGCCGCGATGTCGCCCATGCCGACGACCTTCAGGAACGTGAGCGCGACGCCGAACCAGAGGAAGACGGCGACGAGCGTGCCGATGAGGTCGCCGACCAGCTCGCGGTCGCCGACGTACAGTCGCTCGATCGAGCCGCGGACGACGGAGAGGACGACCCTGACCGTCAGGTACGCCAGCGCGAGGAAGATCAGCCCCGAGAGCAGCCGCGGTACCGCGACGACGAGCCCCTCGACGAAGTTCGAGAGCGACCGGGAGACGAGCGACGGGATCTGCGTCATGCCGAACCGCACACGGCCAGGGGTGGAAAAGGTAGGGGCGACCCGACCGCGTCAGTTGGCGTCCGTCTCGGAGGTGAACACGCCGTCGAGGTCGACGCTCGGATCGCGGCGCGGTTCCGTCTCGCGCCCCGACCGCTCGTCCGGGGCGCGCTTCCGCGCGCGGCGCATGAGGACCTCGTGGGTGTCCCGCGACTCCTCGTCCGGCCCGGGGCGCGCCTGGACGTAGCTCCCGTCGGCCCGCATCTCCCAGCGGCGCCGGTTGTCGTCGAGCATCGTCGAGAGCACCCCGTCGAGGCCGTCGCGCCGGTCCAAGTTCCGCGTCATCCAGTCGGCCGACCCGATGTAGTACTCCGGATCCCCTGCGTTGCCGAACCGGAAGATGCGCGAGTGTTCGAGGAACCGCCCGACGACGCTGTGGACCCGAACGGTCTCCGTGGCGCCGTCGACCCCCGGGCGGAGCCGGCAGATCCCGCGCACGATCAGGTCGATCTCCGCGCCGGCCTCGGCCGCCTCGTACAGGCGCTCGACGACGCCCGGGTCCTCCAGGGCGTTCATCTTCGCGACGATGCGCCCCCCGCGCCCGGCGAGGGCGTGGTCGCGCTCGCGGTCGATCAGTTCGTAGAGCCGCTCGCGCAGCGTCTCGGGGGCGACGAGCAGCTTCCGGTAACTCCGGTTGCGCGAGTGGCCGGTGAAGGAGTTGAACAGCCGGACGAGGTCCTGGCCGACGTCGTGGTCGGCGGTGAACAGCCCGAGGTCGACGTACCCCTTCGCGGTCCCCGAGTGGTAGTTGCCCGTCGCGACGTGCGAGTAGAGCCGGACGTCGTCGCCCTCCTCGCGCACCGCGAGCGCGACCTTGCTGTGGGTCTTGAGGTCGACGGTGCCGTACGCGACGTGGATCCCTTCCTCCTCCAGCCGCTTCACCCACCGGAGGTTGTTCTCCTCGTCGAACCGCGCCTTGAGTTCGACCATCACCGCGACTTGCTTGCCGTTCTTCGCGGCGTCGATGAGGCTCCCGAGCACCCGCGAGTCGGGCGCGGTCCGGTATATCGCGGCCTTGATCGCGAGCGTGTCCGGGTCGTGCGCCGCGGCGTCGAGGAACGTTTGGACGGTGTCGGTGAAGGAGTGGTACGGGTGGTGGACGAGCGCGTCCCGCCCGCGGATCGACTCGAACAGCTCCTCCGGCTGTTTCGGGTCGAGGCCGACGAACCGCGGGTGCTGTTGGGGCGTCCACGCCGGACGTTTTAACTCGGGCGCGTCGAGGTCGAAGAGGCCCTCGAAGTCGGAGAGCGCCAGCGGGGCGCGCCGTTCGAACACCTCCCGGTCGTCGACGTCGAGGTGCTCGACGAGGAGGTCGCGGACCGCGGGCGGGGTGTCCTCGTCGATCTCGATGCGGACCAGCGTCGCGAAGCGCCGCTCGCGGAGCACGTCCTCGATCCGCTCTATCAGCCCCTCCGCAACGTCCTCGTTGCGCCTGACCTCGGCGTTGCGCGTCACGCGGAACGTCGAGTGGTCGACGATTTCCACGTCCGGGAACACCAGATCGAGGTTGGCGGCGATGACGCGCTCGACCGGGACGGCCCGCGTCTCGCCGTCCGCGGGGTGATCCGGCCCGGCCGGGACCAGCCGCGGGAGGTTCTCTGGGACCTTGATCCGCGAGAAGCGGACCGTCCCGTCCGGCTTGCGGGTGCGGACCGCGAGCGATAAAGAGAGGTTCGAGAGGAACGGGAACGGGTGCGCCGGGTCGAAGGTGAGCGGCGTGAGCGTGGGCAGCACCGACGACTCGAACCGGTCTCTGAGGTGGTCGACCTCCTCGGGGCTCAGGTCGTCGTACCCGAGCACCTCCACGCCGGCCTCGGCGAGGGCCGGCTTCACCGCCTCGTGGTAGCACTGCGACTGCGCCTCGAACAGGTCCGCCGCCATCGAGAGCGCGTCGGTCCACTGCTCGCGCGGCGTCGCGCCGTCGACGGTCGGCTCCGTCGTCCCGGCGTCGATCTGCTGTTTGAGGCCGCCGATCCGCTTCATGAAGAACTCGTCGAGGTTCTGCGTCAGGATCGAGAGGAACCGGAGCCGCTCGAGCGGCGGCTGGCGGTCGTCGGTCGCCTCGTGGAGGACGCGCCACTGGAAGGAGAGCTCCGAGAACTCGCGGTTGAGGTACCACCGGTCGTCGTCGAACGGCTCGCCGGCCGGCGGCGGGTCGGCCGCGATCGGCGGGGTCTGCGGCGGCACGGCCGTCTGCCACGTCTCGGGCGAGAGGACGACGGCGTCGTCCTCGTCGGGAGCGGGCTCGGGTTTGGCGTCCGCCCCGTCCGACCCGGTTTCGGGGTCGCCGTCGCCCGCATCGGCCTCCCGCTCGCCGTCCACGCCCCCGTCGGGCGGCGTCTCGCGCTCGGCGTCGTCGTCTTCATCGGCCGTGCGCTCCGGACCGCTCATCTCAGCTCAACTCGGCCACGTCGACGATCTTGGCGTCGCTCCGCCCGACGCCGTCGCGGAGCGCGGGGACCGCCGTGACCGTCTCGGCGCGGAGGTCGTACGCGGTGAGCGCCCCGCCGTAGACGCAGCCGGTGTCGAGTCCGACCGCCCACTCCGAGCGGACCGGCTCGTCGAGCACGGTGTGGCCGAAGAACACTCGCGGCGGCCCGGCGTACTCCTCGTACCAGTACGGCGGATCGTAGCTGCCGCCCGGGGCGAGCGAGCGGGTGTTCTGGAGGTCGTCGATCATGTGCTCGGCGAGCGGTTTCCGCGGGTCGACCCCGCCGTGGACGATCAGGTTCTCGCCGACCGTGATCGCGACCGGCAGCGACTCGATCCACGCGAGGTCGTCGCCGGACAGCGACGCCAGCGACTTCTCGCCGCGCAGCAGCTTCTCCTCGTTGTTCCCCCGGACCGAGAACATGTTGTCCGCGTTCCGCACGCGCTCGACGACCGACGCGCTGTCCGGCCCCTTGCGGACCAGATCGCCGACGAAGGCCACGAGGTCGTCGTCGGTCACCTCGAGCCTCGACAGCAGGCGGTCCAGCGGCTCCGGACAGCCGTGCACGTCGCCGACGACGTACGCGCGGTCGTACTCGTCGAGGTCGATGTCGAGGTGGTGCGGTTCGACGTCCGGGTGGAAGCGACCCATTGCGTCTCCGTACGGGGAGTCGACTGATAAACGCCGCTAAGAGCGGTATATACCGATATATATCCCGGCGCGTCGCGCTCCGGCGAGCGCCGTCAGTCGGGCGCGACGCGCCGACAGCCCGCCTCCAGCCGCAGCGTCGGATCGCCGTCGCCGTCGTTCTCGATCCAGAGTTCGACGCCGCTCTCGTTGGGGTCGTCACAGGGGAGCTCCCGCCGCTCGAACCCCGGCCAGTCCCGCTCGAACCGGGTCCCGTCGACGGTCACGACGACGGTCTCCGGCTCGGCCGATCCCGGGAACGTCGCGTGCTCGTTGGCCTCGTTCTCGTCGGAGAGGCGGTACTGCTTCTCGAACAGCCGCGCTCCGTCGCCGTCGTCGACCGCGACGATCACCTCGTGGGTCTCATCGCGCTCCCCGAGGTAGACGCTCACCCAGTGAGCGGGGGTCGACGCGGAGTCGACGCCCGAACACCCGGCGACGGCGGCGAGGGCAGCAGAGGTTCCGGTGACGAACGCGCGACGTGTCGTGGAGGGCATCGTCTCCGCGTTTCCTGTGAAATAAGTCAAACTAACGATTCGCCGCTCGCGGCCCCGCCTCGTCGAATCGCGACCGCGGCGTTGAGAGTCGCGCGTCCGCCCCCGACTTCATCATCGCCTCCGTGTCGGCCGCTTCCTCGGCGGCGAGCTCCGCGCTCGCCGCTGGGAGCCAGGCCGGCGGCGCGACCTCGGTACCGACGGAGCGGGGCGCGACCGCGTACTCGAACCGCTTGGACTCGCCCCCCCGGACGTACGCGAGCCTGGCCTCCCGGACGACGCCGTTCCGGTCGACGGTCAAGGAGCCCCGGACGTCGGTCGCGTTGCGGACCGCGACGCCCGTCGCGGCGTACCGGATCAGCCGTTCGCCGTCCGCCTCGACGACCCCGACCGCGCGGAACTCGCCGACGGTGAGGATCCGGGAGGCGACCGCCCACATCGAATCGGCCGCGCGGTACCTGGTCGTCGCCACCGACCCGTTGGACGCCTCGAAGGAGACGTCTCTGTTCCGAGCGCTCCGACTGTACCGGACGCCGTCGTCGACGTACACGTCGCTGCGCGTGATGTCGACGTACCCGTTGTGAACGTCGAGCCGGAACCGAGTCCGGTCGCGGGCCGCCTCGTACTCGTAGTCGGCGTACGCGCCGGCGCGGAAGCGCTCGACCGCGGCCCCCGTCGCCGGCTCCGTTCGGAGGAACGCCACGGACCGCTCGCGCGCCGTCGCGACGTCGACCCCGCTCCGCGTGAACCCGTCCGGGAACGCGACGTCGCCGAGCCGCTCGTCCGCGTCCGGCGTCGCATTCGCCGCGGAATCCGCCGGCGAGGCGCCGGGCGATGCGGTTTCCGGCGGCGTCGGCTCGCCCGGGACGAACCCGCCGCACCCCGCGAGCAGGAGCAGGACGGCGACCGCGGTCGCGGCGCGGGCGCGCTGGGAGGCGTCTCTCACTCGTGGTCTCGCGGTGACGGGGTTACTTGCGGCCCGGGCTCACGGGCTCGTCGGCGGGGGCGCCGTCGTCGGACAGCGCCGACCGCGCCGCCGCGACCGTCTCGTCCACGCGCGCCCACGCCACGGGCGGCTCGACCGCGTCGAGTTCCGCGTCGAGCGTGTCGAGCCGCTCGTCGAATCGGTCGTCCCAGTCCGGGCCGTCGGCGAGCGCGTCGGCGTGGTCGGCCACTGCGGCCTCGAGGTCGTCGAGCCGCGCGTCGACGTCGCCCGGGAAGGAGACCCCGTCGCGGTCGGCCCACGCGCGGAGGTCGGCGGCCTCGGCCCGGAGGTCGGCGACGACGAGTTCGAGGACGCGCGTCTGGAGGGTCGCCTCGAACCGCCGTTCCGGGTCGGGGTCATCGCTCTCCCGCAGCGACGCGACGGTCTCGGCGACGGCCGCGACCGACTCCTCCGCAGCGTCGATCTCGTCCACGAGCGCGCCGTGACGTCGGTTGGCCGAGCGGAGCCACGCCTCGAACGCCTCCAGTTCGGTTTCGAGGTCGTGGGCGACGCGGACGATGTCCTGCGCCTCGGTGGTTATCTCGTGGAGGGCAACCGCGGCGCGGTACACCGCCACCGGCTCGGCCAGCCCCGACCGCGCCGCGCCGAGGTCGTCGCCGAGCGCCTCCACCTCCGCACGGAGGTCGTCCAGCCGGTCCCCGAACGCCCGCCGGCGGACAGTGACGACCTCGAGGTCCGGCGCGTCGTCGGCGGCGGCGGTCGCCTCGTCGTGGGTCCGCGTCGCGAGGTCGACCCGCGTCTCCGCTGTCGCGAGTATCTGCGACACGTCGGTGACGCTCGACTCGATCGCCGCGGACGTCACCCTCCCGTCGTCGGTGAAGGGTTCGAGCCAGGTCCGGATCGACTCCGGTTCCTCGCCGGTCCGGTCGGCCACAGACTCGACGAGTTCGTCGAGGGGCGTCTCCGCGGGCGCGCTCTCACTCATACGGCCGGATTCGGCGTAGTACGGTGTATACCTTCCTAAGAGCGGTGTGTTCGGGGACAGAGGCGAACAGAGCGGTACGTGGTGGTATATAGCTGTCAGAACCCTCTCTTGTACTCACCACCGATACTGTGGGCTCTTCGCGTGACAAGAGGTGACTATATTAAAAATATAAACCAGTTTAATAGACTTGCCCGTTGCCACGCCTGATGTCAGACCGGAACTGGGTCGACGGCGGCGTGTCGCGGCGGAAAGTTCTCATCACGTCCGGAGCGCTCGGAACCGCCGGGTTGGCGGGCTGTAGCGGAAGCAGCGACGGCGGCGACGGCGGATCCGGCGGCGACGGCGGCGACGGTGGCTCCGGCGGCTCCGGTGGCGACGGCGACGACGGCTCCGGGCAGAGCACGGCGCTGCTCAACGCCGAGGGCTCCTCGACGGTGTACCCAATCTCGAACACGGGGAGCTCATACTGGAACTCCAACGCCCCGCCGAGCGACGGCGAGTACTGGGGCGCGAACGACGAGGGCTCGGTGCCCGGCTGGGACCAGCTCTCCGCCGACGGCGCGGACGACATGCTCATCGCCGACTACTTCGCAGCGAAGTTCGGCTTCGAGCCGACCGATCAGCGCTCTTCGCCGCCGTTCCCGACGACGGTCGGCCTGAGCCACTCCGGGACCGGCTGTGAGGCCGTCACTGACGGCCTCGTCGACATCGGCAACTCCTCCGGGCCGATCACGGCGGAGCTCGACTGGACCGAGGAGAAGGCCCAGAACACAGTCGTCGACAACGTTGTCGGTCGCGATGGCCAGCCGGTCGTCGTCAGCTCCGACGTCTCCGACGCCGGCGTCGCGCAGCTGACCGGCGAGGAGATCCGCGGCATCTACCAGAACGAGATCACCAACTGGAACGAGATCGACGGGGTCGACTACGATCAGGAGATCTACGCTATCGGCCGCGCCGAGGGCTCCGGGACGGACACCTCGTTCCGCCTGAACATGCTCGGCGCCGCCGACGCCTCGATGTCGGGCGTCGACACGCGGTTCGGGCAGAACCAGCAGGTCGCGCAGGCCGTCTCCCAGAACGAGGGCGCCATCGCGTACATGGCGCTCGCGTTCACCAGCGAAACGGTCATCCCGATCTCCATCGAGTTCGACGGCACGCTGTACGAGACCAGCCGCGACGCGGAGAACACCATCTTCGACAGCGAGTACCCGCTCAACCGCGACCTCCACATGTACACGCTCATCGAGGAGAACAACCCCGAAGCCGGCGGCTACGACCGGCGCGAGGCGGCGTTCGTCAATATGTTCCTCAACGAGTTCGGACAGAGCGTCTTCGTCGAGGGGAACAACTACATCCCGCTCCCGACGAGCGACCTCCAGTCGATGAAAGACAAGGTCTCGTCCGTCGCCACGGAGGATCTCATCTCGCCGTAGTCCGACGACCGACGGTCGATCGACCCGAGACGAGCGTCGTCTCGGCCGACTGACCCCCCGCGACCGCCCGTCTCTCCGCGGCCGCCGGCGCTCACGGTACGGACGAACATGGCTTCTACGACACACAACACGCGAATGCTCTCGATAACAGACAGATGCCAACGGTAACAGACGTGCTCGGCGGGCGACTGACCGACGCACTCGGCGCGCAGCGCAGACGAGTCAGGGAGTTCGTCGACGAGACCGAACCCCCCGCGCTGGCGATCATCTCCGCGATGACGCTGTCGCTTCTGGCCACCCTCGTCGGGTTCCTCGCCGTCTCCGACCTCACCATCGTTCCCTTCGTCGTCTTCCTCACGGCGGCGGGGATCGGCTGGTTCCGGTACCAGGAGGAGACCGCGTACACGATCGCGCTGATGATGACGGTGTCGACGATCCTCATCCTCGGACTGATCATCGTCTTCATCTTCCGCGAGTCCGTCCCGGTGATCCGATACGAGAGCGCGACGGCGTTCGGGATCACGGTCCCCGGCCTGCGGATGTTCATCCAGCCGAACTGGGACGCCGTCTCGCCGCCCATCCGGTACTCGATGGTGCCGATGATCCACGGGACGGTGATGGTGACGCTGATCGCCTCCGCGGTCGCCGCGCCCCTCGGTGTTTCCGCGGCGCTCTTCCTCTCGGAGATCGCCCCCGCGACCGTCCGCGAGGTCGTCAAGCCCGGCGTCGAGATCCTCGCCGGCATCCCCTCGATCGTCTACGGGTTCATCGGGTTCACCGTGCTGGGCCCGTGGGCCTCCGACCAGTTCCAGACGACGGGGCAGGGGTCGTACCTGTTCGTCGGCATCGTCGTCGGGCTGATGGCGCTCCCGACCGTCGTCTCCGTGGCCGAAGACGCGCTGAGCAGCGTCCCGGAGTCGATGAAGAGCGGCTCGCTGGCGATGGGAACGACCGACTGGCAGACGATGACCTCGATCACGCTGCCGGCCGCGTTCTCCGGCGTCTCCGCGGCGGTCCTGCTCGGTGTCGGCCGCGCCATCGGCGAGACGATGGCCGCCACGGTGATGCTCCGCGGCGTGCCTCGCCTCACGGAGCCACTCGTCAACGTCTTCTACGGGCAGGAGACGCTGACGTCGATCATCGCGCGGAACTACGGCGAGGCCGACGGCCTCCAGATGGACGCCTTGTTCGTCGCGGGCGTGATCTTGTTCGTCACCGTCCTCGTCATCTCCATCGGCGCGCAGTACATCGAATGGAGAATGCACAAGCGGCTCGGGGGTGAGGTCTGATGGCGGACGCGAGCCAGACGGACGCCAGGCTCGTCGAGTCGGAGACCACGGAGACGGACGCCGTCGCGGGCGTTGCCGTCGGGCTCTCGGCGGTCCTGTTCGCGCTCGCCGTCGCCGCGCTGTTCGAGCGCGTCAGCCTCACCGGCTCGCTGTTCGGGATTCGGACCGTGACGCTGCTCGGCGGGCTCCTGACCGCGCTCGGCGTCGCGGTGGTCGCCTTCGGCGCCGGCTCCCGTCTGGGCTACGTCGAGACCGACCCCGACCCGAGCGCCGGGCTCGTCGCCGGCTTCGGCGCCGCCGTTCCGTGGGTCGTCGTCGGCGGGAGCGTCGCGAGCCAGACGCTCGGTCTCGGCACGACGGTCGGCGTCCTCGCCGGGACGGCCGTCGGCGGCGGCGCGTTCGCGCTCACCGTCCTCCCCCGCGAGGACGTGGGGTCGACGCTCCCGCTCGGGAGCCTCCTCGCGCTGACGGGGCTCGTGTTCCTCACCGGCGTCATCGGCCCGACGTGGGTGTGGGAGCTGGACTGGGCCCAGCAGGCGGCCCTCACCGCGGAGTTCCTCATCCCCGCGGCGACGCTGTTCAGCGCGCTGTACGGCGGCTGGGCCTCGGCGAAGGCGTACGGTGGCTTCGGCGCCCGCGGTCGGCACATGGGCGCGTACGTCCTCGTGTACCTGAACGCGCTCTCGATCGTCGCTTTCCTGTTCGTCCTCGTCGCCTTCGTGGTCGTCCAGGGGGTCCCCGGGCTGTTGAACGGCGTCGAGATCGGCCTCGGCACCGGGCCGCAGACGACGGTCCTCGGCGTCTCGGTCACGCTGCCGGTGTCCGTCCCGTTCGTGATGAACGGCGTCGCCCTCTTCAACGACTTCCAGGGCGTGTTGCCCGCGATCGTCGGCACGGTCTGGCTCGTCCTCGGCGCCGTCGTGCTGGCGGTCCCGCTGGGCGTCGGCGCGGCGCTCTTCCTCACCGAGTACGCGGACCGCGGTCGGTTCACCCAGGTCGTCGAGATCGCGACAAACGGGCTGTGGAGCACCCCCAGCATCGTCTTCGGGCTGTTCGGCTTCGCCTTCCTCATCCCGCGGTTCGGCAACGGGAAGTCGCTGCTCTCCGGGATGATCACGCTCGGGTTCATGCTCCTCCCGCTCGTGGTGATCACCTCCCGGGAGGCGATGCTCTCCGTCCCCGACGAGTACCGCGACGCGAGCGCCGCCCTTGGGGTGTCGAAGTGGCAGACGATCCGGAGCGTCGTCCTCCCGGCGGCGCTGCCCGGCGTCGTCACCGGCGTCATCCTCGGCGTCGGTCGGATCGCCGGCGAGACGGCGCCGATCCTGCTGACGATGGCCGGCGGGACGTTCGTTCCCGGCTCGCAGACGGTCGACGTCCTCGGGAGCTTCCAGTTCACGTCCGCGCCGCCGTTCGTCGCCAATCCGGCCCTGCTGGAGGCAACCTCAGCGCTGCCGTACCAGCTGTACGCTCTGATTTCCGCCGGCGTGGGTGCCAGCAGCAACGTCGGCAACGCGGACGAGTTCCGCTGGGCGACGGCGCTGGTGCTGCTCGTCGTCGTCCTCTCATTCTACGCGATCGGCATCGCGACGCGCTACTACTTCCGGCGACGGCTCACACACACCTGAATCCGATGAGCGAGAACACCACCCAACAGACCCAGACCGCATCGACCGACGACCGCTCGCCGACCGACGGCCGCTCGCCCACCACGACGACCGGCGAGACCGTCGAGCAGACCCGCGACGAGTGGACCGACTACGAGTTCCGCGGCGACACGAAACTGGCCGTCGAGGACCTCGACGTTCACTACGGCGACGACCACGCGCTGAAGGGCGTCTCGATGGAGATCCCCGAGGAGAGCGTCACCGCCCTGATCGGCCCCTCAGGCTGCGGGAAGTCGACGTACCTCCGGTGTCTCAACCGGATGAACGATCGGGTCAGCTCCGCCCGGATCGACGGCTCGGTGAAGCTCGACGGGCAAGAGATCTACCGGGACGGGGTCAACCTCGTGGAGCTGCGTAAGCGGGTCGGAATGGTGTTCCAGTCGCCGAACCCCTTCCCCAAGACGATCCGCGAGAACATCGCCTACGGGCCAAAGAAGCACGGCGACCTCGACACGGGCCTCCTCGCCCGCCTGCTGAACCGGAGCGACGCCGACGAGCGCGACGCGCTCGTCGAGCGGTGCCTCCGCGACGCGGCGCTATGGGACGAGGTGAGCGACCGGCTCGACGACAACGCGCTCGGGCTCTCGGGCGGCCAGCAACAGCGGCTCTGTATCGCCCGCTGCCTCTCGGTCGACCCGGAGGTCATCCTGATGGACGAGCCGGCGTCCGCCTTGGACCCCATCGCCACGGCGAAGATAGAGGACCTGATCGACGACCTCGCGGAGGAGTACACCGTCGTCATCGTCACGCACAACATGCAGCAGGCGGCCCGGATATCGGACCAGACCGCCGTCTTCCTCACGGGCGGCGAGCTCGTCGAGTACGGCGACACCGATCAGGTGTTCGAGGACCCACACAGCGAGCGCGTCGAGGACTACATCACCGGCAAGTTCGGGTGATCCCATGCCCCGAGAACAGTACCAGGACTCGCTCGACGAGCTCCGGGCGGACGTGCTCGCCATGGGGGATCAGGTGATAGGGCAGGTCGAACGGAGCCTCGACGCCGCGGAGCGCCGCGACGAGCCGCTGGCGAAGAAAGTGGTCGACGCCGACGCCGCGGTCAACGAGACGTACCTGCGCTTGGAGGACCGGTGCGTGGACCTGTTCGCGCTCCAGCAGCCGGTCGCGGGCGACCTCCGACTCGTCACCGCCTCGTTCAAGATCATCACCGACCTCGAACGCATCGGCGACCTCGCGGTCAACCTGGCGGACTACCTCCGGACCGCGACGCGGACGCTCTCGCCGGAGGTTCAGCTCGACGCCATCGGCGAGGCGGCGCGCGACCTCCTCGAACGGAGCCTCGCCGCGTACGAGGCCGAGGACGCGGCCGCGTGCCGCGCGGTCGCGGCCGACGACGACGAGGTCGACGCGCTCTGCCAGCGGGCGAGCGAGAGCGTCACCCGCGATCTGATCGCCGGGACCGACGGGGACGGCTGGGAGGCCGAACGGCTGTTGGACGACGTATCGCGGGTGCTGTTGACGATCCGAGACCTCGAACGGATCGCGGATCACGCCGTGAACATCGCGGCGCGGACGCTGTACATGACCGAAAACGACCCGGAGCTGCTCTACTGAGATGGAGTCGAGAAAGGTCCAAACCGTGGGGAACGGGACGTACACGGTCTCGCTCCCGAAGGACTGGGCGGAGTCGCAGGGCGTCGCGTCCGGCGACACCGTGACGCTCCACGACCACATCGACGGCGTGTTGACGGTCCAGACCGGGAACGGCGGCGACGGCGACCCGCCCGTCGCCCGGATCGAGTCGGCCGACCCGGAGGTAATCGAGCGGGCGCTGCGGGCGGCCTACGCCGCTGGCGCGCGCGAGGTCACGCTCGAACGGGACGAGCCGCTCACCCCGGACCAGCGGCGCGTCGTCGAGCGGGTCGCCCGCAACCGGATCGGGATGTCGGTGGCCGCGGAGTCGGAGACCGCGACGACGGTTCAGATCATGCTGGACTCGACGGAGGTCTCCGTGAGTCAGTCGCTCCGACAGCTGGCGTTCACGGTCCGCTCGATACACGGCGACGCGGTTGAGGCGCTAGCGACGCCGCCCGACTCGTCGCCGATCGGCTCCCGCGACAAACAGGTCGACCGCCTCGCGTCGATGATCGACCGGTCCGTCTCCCGCAGCATGGCCGACCTCGGGGAGGTCGACGCCCTCGGCACGACCCGCCCGGAGCTGTTCGAGTCGTGGACGGCGATGCGGGAGCTGTGCCGCTTCCGCGACGCGGCGGCGGACATCGGGAGCGCCGCGGCGGCCCTCGACGACCCGCCGTCGGCCGCGCGACTGGCGGCGTGTCGCGACTTCGGTCGCACGGTCCGAGAGGTCGTCTCCGACGGGGTGAGCGTCGCCCTCGGCGACGAGGGCGCCGACGTCGCTCGGAGCGCGGTCGGTGAGCTGCGCCGGGCTCGCGACGACATCGACGCGCTCGATCGGGAACTGGACGAGGCGGGCGCGGGGGCGGCGGAGCTCCGCCGCGTCGCGCGCGCGCTACGGCAAACCGCGGAGTGCGGGGGCGACGTGGCGGAGATCGGGCTGCGTCGCGCGGTCCGCTGCCGCGAAACGATACGCGACCGCGACCCGGGACGGATAAACGAGTAGATGTCGGGTCCCGCCCAGACCCGCCAAGCGCAACGCCTGTAAGCGCGGGGGGAGAGGAGACTCGTATGACCGTTTGCGAAGCGCCGGGGAAGGTGTACCTCTTCGGCGAACACGCCGTCGTCTACGGCGAGCCGGCCGTGCCCGCGGCGATCGAGCGGCGCGCCACGGTGACCGCCGAGCCGCGCGAGGACGACCACGTGCGCGTCGAGGCCGAGGACCTCTCTCTGAACGGGTTCACCGTGGAGTACGCGGGTGGGACGAGCGACCGGCCCGATGTCGACGTGCCGACGCCGCTCGTCGAGGCCGCGATGGGGTACGTCGACGCGGCCGTCGAGCAGGCGCGCGAGGCGGCCGACGCGCCCGACGCCGGCTTCGACATCACCGTCGAGAGCGACATCCCCCTCGGCGCGGGGCTCGGGTCGTCGGCGGCCGTGGTCGTGGCCGGTATCGACGCCGCGACGCGCGCGCTCGGGGAGCCGCTCGACCGCCGAGAGCTGGCCGAGCGGGCGTATCGGGCCGAGTTCGAGGTCCAGGACGGGCAGGCCTCCAGAGCGGACACCTTCTGCTCGACGATGGGCGGCGCGGTGCGGGTCGAGGGCGACGACTGCGAGCCGATCGACGCGCCGAACCTTCCGTTCGTCGTCGGGTTCGACGGCGGCGCGGGCGATACCGGCCAGCTGGTCGCCGGTGTCCGCGAACTGCGGGCGGAACACGAGTTCGCCGCCGACACGGTCGAATCGATCGGCGACCTCGTCCGGACGGGCGAGGAACTGCTCGCGGATGCCGACCCCGAGAGCGACCCCGACCCGGCGCTGCTCGCGGAACTCGGCGAGCTGATGGACTTCAACCACGGACTGTTAGCGGCGCTCGGCGTCTCCGCCCGGTCGCTCGACGCCATGGTGTGGGCCGCGCGGGACGCGGGCGCGCACGGTGCGAAGCTCACCGGTGCGGGCGGCGGCGGCTGTATCGTCGCGCTCGACGAAAGCGACGCGACGGAGACCGCGCTCTCGTTCACGCAGGGCTGCGAGGAATCGTTCCGCGCCGAGCTGGCGACCGAGGGCGTCCGGGTGGTGGAGCCGTGACGGGGGGCGAAGCCGTCAGTAACGACGACGCCGGCGGAGAGTCCGCTCCCCCCGTCGTCCTCAAGCTCGGCGGGAGTCTGATCACGGAGAAGAACGAGCCCGAAACCCTCGACGAGGCGGCGCTCCACGCGGCCTGCGACGCCGTCGCGGACGCCCTCGCGGCGGGTACGGCCGACCGGCTCGTCGTCGTCCACGGCGGCGGGAGCTTCGGCCACCACCACGCCAGCGAGCACGGCGTGTCGACGACAGACGGGACGCGGGACGCCGAGGCGGCGGCCGCGATTCACGGGGCGATGAAGCGGCTGAACGCGCACGTGTTGGAACGACTCCGCGAGCACGGGGTCCCGGCGGTGCCGGTTCACCCGCTGTCGCTCGCGGCGCGGGCCGACGGCGCGGACGGCGGGCTCGACCTCCCGCTCGGGTCGACGGCGACGCTGCTCGGCGAGGGGTTCGTTCCGGTCCTCCATGGCGACGGCGTGGCGACGGCGGGCGACGGGGTGACGGTCGTCTCGGGTGACGAGCTAGTCGTCGAGCTCGCGTCCGGACTTGGCGCACGCCGCGTTGGGGTCTGCTCGACGGTGCCCGGCGTCCTCGACGGCGACGGCGACGTGATCCCAGCGATCGACGACTTCGGGTCGGTCGCGGACGCCCTCGGCGCGAGCGACGCGACGGACGTCTCCGGCGGGATGGCGGCGAAGGTGCGGGAGCTGCTCGCGCTGGACGCGCCGGCGTACGTGTTCGGCGCAGAGGGGCTGGTCCCGTTCCTGCGCGGCGAGGGCGCGGGGACCCGGATCGATTGAGCGGGTGACCGCGGGCGCGTCGCAAACGGTGGCGCGCCCCCGTACAGAACCCTTATTCGACCCACGGCCCTCCTCCCCGGCATGAACGAATCGGACGTACGGGAGCGGCTCGCGGAGGTGCGGGACCCCGACCTCGGCGGCGACATCGTCTCGCTCGGGCTGGTGAACGGCGTCGACGTCGACGAGGCGGACGGAACGGTCCACGTGTCGCTCGCGCTCGGCGCCCCCTTCTCGCCGACCGAGTCGGCCATCGCCGACGACGTGCGCGAGGCGCTCGCCGACACCGGGCTCGACGTCGAGCTGTCGGCGTCGATCCCGGACGACCTCTCGACCGAGGAGCAGGTCCTCCCCGGCGTACAGAACGTGATCGCGGTCGCCTCCGGGAAGGGCGGGGTCGGGAAGTCGACGATGGCGGTCAACATCGCGGCCGGGCTCTCCAAACTCGGCGCCCGCGTCGGCCTGTTCGACGCCGACGTGTACGGGCCCAACGTCCCGCGGATGGTGTCCGCGGAACAGCGCCCGGAAACCGACGGCGAGACGATCGTGCCACCGGAGCGGTTCGGCGTGAAGCTGATGAGCATGGACTTCCTCACCGGCGAGGACGACCCCGTCATCTGGCGCGGCCCGATGGTCCACAAGATCATCACCCAACTCGTCGAGGACGTGGAGTGGGGCGAGCTCGACTACCTCGTGATGGACCTCCCGCCGGGCACCGGCGACACACAGCTCACGATCCTCCAGACGCTCCCGCTGACGGGGGCCGTGATCGTCACCACGCCGCAGGACGTGGCGCTCGACGACGCGGTGAAGGGGCTCCGGATGTTCGGTAAACACGACACGAACGTCCTCGGTATCGCGGAGAACATGGCCGGCTTCCGCTGCCCGGACTGCGGCGGCTTCCACGAGATATTCGGCTCCGGCGGCGGGAAGGCGCTCGCCGCGGACCACGACCTGCCCTTCCTCGGCGGCGTCCCGCTCGACCCCGCGGTCCGGACGGGCGGCGACGACGGCGAGCCCGTCGTCTTGGAGGACGGCGAGACCGCAGACGCGTTCAAGGTGCTCGTCGAGAACGTCGCGAACAACGCCGGGGTCGTCCGCCGCCGCGGGGTGAGCGGCGAGCGATGACCGACGCGGACGACGGCGCGGGGGCCGGCGACGAAACCGGGGCGACCGGCGACGACCCGGAGGACCCCCTCGCGGCCGCGGGCGTCGACCCGGTGGTACCGGACGAGGCGTCGGGCGCGGAGATCCCGGCCGACGCGGAGGTGCGGGAGTTCCTCCGCGAGGTGGCGGCGGACGTACGCGCGGAGAGCTCGGAGAGCAAGCAGCTCTCGGCGATCCTCTACCGGGTGTCGGACTTATACGACGAGGAGGAGGAGACGTCGCCGGAGGAGATCTACCTCAACGTCCGGCACATCATGCGTATCAAGGCGGAGGGCGGGCTGCGTCGCTGAGGCCGCCGGAGCGGACGGCAGTCACGTCGCCGGGCGGGGTCAGTCGTCCGCGTCGGCCGCCGGGGCGGAGTCGATCGGGCTATCGTCCAGCGGCGTCGCGTCGTCGACGACGCGCGCGAGCCCGAGCCGCTCGGCGGTCTCCGGCGTCGGGAGCCCCCGTTCGCCCCACCCGCGTGCCGCGTAGTACCGATCGAGCAGGCGGTCGAACGCGTCGACGTCGACGCCCGGCGTCCCGTCGGCCGCGTCGGTGCGGAGCGGCTCAGGGAGCGCGTCGTCCGCGCGGTCGAATCCCTCTCGGGCGTTGAACAGTCGGGTGAGCGTCCAGATGCGCTCGCCGGTCGTCGCGAGCGCGGCGGGGGAGGGATCCGGTCGGCCAGCGTCCCCCGCGTCCCCGCGTTCCGACTCGTCGCGGTGCGGGCCGCCGCAGTCGGCGACCGCCGGGTGCTCGATCGCCGCGAGCCACTCCGCGCCGAGGTCGGCACAGACCGCCTCGCCGACGAAGTCGTCGACGACGAGGCTCCACAGGACCGAGCGCGCGTTCTGCTCCCCGACCACGTCGCGCACCCGGTCGGCGAGGGAGCGGTCGGGACGTGCCAGCGGCTCGCGCTCCTGCGGTCGCGCGCGCCGGTGACACGCGCCGCGGTCGCTCGTCGCGTACGCGAGCGCGACGCCGACCGCCGCGCGCGGGTCGAAGCCGGGCAGCGCCATCGACTTCACCGTCGGCACGAGCGCGTCGCCGCCGAATTGGGCCACCGCGGCGTCGACCCCGTCGGCGAGTGCGTCCGGGAGGTCCGGGTCCACGTCGAGATCGGCCGGGGGGTCGCGGGCCGCGATCGCCTTCAGCAGGTGCTCTGCGCCAGCGGCGTCACCGAAGTCGACCGGGCAGTCGACGACCCCAGCCCGCCCGGCGCGGATCGCCCAAGCGACCGCGCTGCCCGCGCCGATCACGTCGAGGCCGAGACGGTCGCAGACCCCGCAGAGCTCCGCGACGCGGTCGAAGTCGTCGATCCCGAGGCCGGCGCCGAGCGTGATCGGGGCCGCGCCGCGCGGGATCACTTCGCCGTCGGGCGTGTCGATCCGGAATCCGCCGGGGACGCCCGCCGGTCCGCTCTCGGCGCCCTCTCGGCCGTCACCGTCACGGCCGGCACTGACGGCTTCGCGTCCGGCCGCGCGCTCCGCCGCGGCCTCGACGCCGATGTCGTCGACCCCGTCGAAGCCGGTCTCCGTCCATCCCTCGGCCGCGAGGATCCCGACCTCGTCCGCGTAGTCGACCGTCTCGATCGTCTCGCCGGCCGCCTGCCACTCGCCGGTCGGCCGCCGCCCGTACGTCTCGGCGTCGCGGTCCCGGCGGGCGGCGAGGTCGTCCGGGACCGCTGGCGGGGGGTCGCGGGCGACGACGGCCTTCAGCCGCTTCGCGCCCATCACCGCGCCGGCGCCGCCGCGCCCGGCGTGGTGGTCGCCGCCGTCGCTCGCGATCGTCGCGTACGCCGCCTCGCGCTCGCCGGCCGGGCCGACGCAGGCGACGCCGGCGTCCGGGAACCGCTCGGCGGTCTCGGCGGCGTCGTCGCCCCACGCGTCGGTCGGCTTGACCCGGGCGCGACCCCCCTCGACCTCGATCCGGACCGGTCTGTCGGCGGTCCCGGTCACGAGCAGGCCGATGCAGTCGTCGAGCGACCCCGCGAGCCGGACGGCGAAGTCGCCGCCGGCGTACGAGTCGAGGAACCCGCCGGTGAGCGGCGACTTCGTCACTGCGGCGTACCGGGTCTCTCCCGGTAGGAAGCCCGCGAGCGGCCCGACGAGGAACGCGAGGAGATTCTCCGGCCCCGTCGGGTCCGTTCCCGGCGAGAGTTCCTCGTAGAGGTAGCGCGCTCCGATCCCCTTCCCGCCAACGAAGTCGCGTCGCCAGTCCCGCGGGACCCGTTCGCTGGTAGTCTCGCGCGTCGAGAGGTCCACGCGAATGACTCGGGTGCGGTTTCGGCGCATCCGGTTGACCTGCGTGGCGGAGTCGTATCAATTTGTCCGCCGCCGCGACGCCGCCGGTCGGCCGCCCGTCCGACCGCCAGAGTGAGGTTCGATGCGACTGAACGCCCCGGCATGGACCTGACGACCGCGCTCGACGCCCGCGACGCGACCGTTTGCGTCGTCGGCGCAGGCGGCAAGAAGTCGACGCTGTTCGCGCTCGCCGACCGGCTCGACCGGCCGGTCGTGACCGCGAGCGTCCGAATACCGATCTTCGACGACCGGGTCGCCGCGGTGCGCGTGACCGCGGACCCGGTGGCCGCGCTCGGCGAGGCGGGACCCGACGAGTGGCCGCTCGGGCTGGTCCCCGAGCGCGACCGGTCGGACCGGTACCTCGGGTACGACACGGAGACCGTCGCCGAGATCGCCGACGCCGCGCCCGGCGCGACGCTCGTGAAGGCGGACGGGGCGCGCCTCCGCGAGTTCAAGGCGCCGGGCGACCGCGAGCCGCAGATCCCGTCGAACGCGGACATCGTCGCCCCGATCGCGAGCGCGCACGTCGTCGGCGAACCGCTCACGGAGGAGCACGTCCACCGCCCCGAGGAGGTCGCCGCGATCACGGGCCGCGAGATCGGCGACGAGATCCGCCCGGCCGACGTCGCGACGGTCCTCGCGAGTCCCGCGGGCGGGCTGAAGGGGGTCCCCGGCGACGCGACCGCGATCCCGGTCGTGAACAAGGTCGACGACGAGGCGGACGCCGCCGCGGCCCGGGCGCTCGCCGAGGAGATCCTCATGCGCGCGAACGTGCCGCGCGTCGTTCTCACGCGCCTGACCGCGGACGATCCAGTCGTCGAAGTCGTGGAGTAGCGGCGGCGGTCTGGCCGTGCTCGGCCCGGTTCCGTCAGACCGGTTCCTCCAGTATCGTCTCATCCCCGTGCTGGACGACGGCGCGCTCCGGGACGGGAGTCTCCGTGAACGCGACGGCGACCGAGTGCGCGTGGGGCTCAGCGACGTCCGAGCAGCGGCCGACGTCCGAGTCGGGGTCGTCCTCGGAGACGATCCGGAGGCGGAGCGTCCCGTCGTCGAGCGCCGCCTCGAACAGCGTGACGCGTTCACAGCGGCGGGGGCCGTCGAGGAGCGATCCCGCCACGACCAGCCGCGGCGTATCTTCGTCGAGGCGCCGGCGAACCTCGGCGACGTCGATTTCCGCCGGGTCATCGCTCCACGGCGGGGTGGGACACCCTGCGAGCGCGGCGGTCGAGACGGCGGCCGCGGACGCGAGGAGGGCTCTGCGTCGCATGCCCGGAGCGACGCGGAGGGCCGTGAAGTGTTTCCGTGGTCGGGGGTGGGGTCGAGCGGCTCGGGAGGAGTGGCCGCCGCCACCACCGCATCCGAAACCACTATCCCCGATCCGGCGAACTTCCGGGTATGGACTGGCCACACGACCCCGACGGCGAGCAGGGGAGCGAGGGCATGCGGCAGTACGGCCACGCCGTGCTCGCGAAGAAGGTCAACGAGGATGAGGACTTTCCGCTGACCGCCGCGGAGTACGTCGAGCAGTACGGCGACCACCCGATCCGGATCGACTACGAGACGGTCGTCTCCGTCGAGGAGATATTCGAGAACGTCGAGCAGGAGGAGTTCGCGGACTTCGTCGAGTTCCACCAGGAGCTCGGCCGCGCGATGCGGGAGAACGGATACTGGTTCTACGAGGGCGCCGACCAGTTCGTGGACGGCAGCGCCTGACTGCTCGAACACTCGTTCCGGCGTCGTTCTCTTTCCCGAAGCCTCGGCTGTTCTGCGATACGTCGTCGCCACCGCGAGGAGCACTTCCGAAGCCCCAGCCGCGAGGCGGGCGCACGCTCGCTGTGCGCTTCGGTCGCTCGCGCTGCTCTCCCTCCAGTGCTTGCGCCACCTGCGCCCGCCTCGCGACTGCCCCTTCGAGTCCCGTCCCGCACCGCGACCGCACCTCACACCTCCCCAGCCTCGTCGACCGGCCGGAGCAACGCGGAGGGCGGTCGACTCCAGCGAGGGACCGAAGGTCCCTCTGGCAGCCGGCGCTACGCGCCGGCGACCTCGCGCGTGCGACTCGCGCCCTTCGGGCGCTCGTCGGCACGCGCCACCGCGGTTCGTTCGTATCGCTTGGCCGGCCCTCGACTCTTTTAAGAACGCGGGGGGCGAGCGAGCCACCATGGACCACGAGCGGATCGCCGTCCTCGCCCACGAGAAGTTCCCCGACCGCGCGAAGACCGCGCTCGGCGTGCTGCGCTACGGCGACCAAGACGTCCGGGCCGTCCTCGACCGCGACCGCGCCGGCGACCGCGTGAGCGATCACGTCGCGGACGTGGGGGACGCGCCGATCGTCGCGTCGTTCGAGGAGGCGCACGCGGCGGCCGACGGCGACCTCGACGCCTTGTACATCGGAATCGCGCCGATCGGCGGCGGCTTCGACGAGTCGTGGCGGTCGGACGTCGAGGCCGCGATCGAGGCGGGCTGTGACGTGGTGAGCGGTCTCCACTACTTCCTGAACGAGGACGAGGAGCTGGCCGCGCTCGCGGACGACCACGGTGTCGACCTCGTCGACGTGCGCGAGCCGGACGACGACCTCACGGTCGCGACGGGCGCGTCCGGCGACGTGGACGCCGACGTGCTGCTCACTGTCGGGACCGACTGCTCGGTCGGGAAGATGACCGCCTCGCTGGAGATCGTCGCGGCCGCCCGCGAGCGCGGCATCGACGCCGCGTTCGTCCCGACCGGCCAGACCGGGATCATGATCGCCGGCTGGGGGAACCCGATCGACCGCGTCGTCTCCGACTTCGCCGCCGGCGCGGTCGAGGACATGCTCGCCGAGGTCGGCGACGACCACGACCTCCTCGTCGTCGAGGGGCAGGGGAGCATCGTCCACCCCGCCTACTCGGCGGTCACCTGCGGCATCCTCCACGGGTCGATGGCCGACGGGCTCGTCCTCTGTCACGCCGCGGGCCGCGAGGTCGTCCACGGTTACGAGGAGTTCGCCCTCCCGCCGCTCGCCGACTACGTCGACCTCTACCAGGACTTGGCGGCGCCCGTCCACGAGGCGAGCGTCGTCGCGGGGGCGGTGAACACGAAGGACATCGACGAGGACGAGGCGGCCGCCGAGGCGGTCGCCGCGTTCGCCGACGAGACCGGGGTTCCCGCGATCGACCCGGTACGCCACGGCGCGGACGCCGTCGTCGACGCCGCCCTCGACGCCGGACTGGGCGCGGTCGACGCCGCGGACGCCGACTCGGAGGTCGACGGGGAGGAAGCGGCCGAATGAGCCTCGACACCGAGTTCGAGCGGGTGTCGCTGCCGCTCGAGAACGCGTTCACCATCTCGCGGGGGACGCAGACGGCGGCCGAGAACGTGGTCGTCCGCGTGACGGACGACGCGGGGATGACCGGGGTCGGCGGCGCGGCGCCGTCGACCCACTACGGCGAGACGGCCGACACGGTCGTGGCGGTCATGCCGGACCTCCTCGACGCCGTCGAGCGCGTCGGCGACCCCCACGCAGTCCGCGAGATCGAGACCGAGCTGCGGGCGGTCGTGAACGGGAACCCCGCCGCCCGCTGTGCCGTCTCGATCGCCGTCCACGACCTCGCCGCGAAGCGGCTCGGCGTCCCCCTCCACCGCCTGTGGGGGCTCGACCCGAGCGACGCGCCGAAGACGTCGTTCACCGTCGGACTCGACGAGACCGACCGCGTCCGCGAGAAGGCCGCCGACGCCGTCGCGGCGGGCCACGACGTGTTGAAGCTTAAGCTCGGGACCGACCGCGACCGCGAGCTGGTCGACGCCGTCCGCGAGGCGGCGCCCGACGCGCGGCTCCGGGTCGACGCGAACGAGGCGTGGACGCCGAAGGAGGCGGTCGCGAAGAGCGCGTGGCTCGCCGACCGCGACGTGGAGTTCGTCGAGCAGCCCGTCTCGGCCGACGACCCCGAGGGGCTCCGGTACGTCTACGAGCGGTCGGAACTCCCGATCGCCGCCGACGAGTCCTGCGTGACCGCGGCGGACGTGCCCGCGATCGCCGACCGCTGCGACATCGCGAACCTGAAGCTGATGAAGGCCGGGAGCCTCTCCGAGGCCCGGCGGGTGATCGCCGCCGCGCGAGCGCACGGGCTGGAGGTGATGTGCGGCTGTATGATCGAGTCGAACGCCTCCATCGCGGCCGCCGCGCAGCTCGCGCCCCTCCTCGATTACGCCGATATCGACGGGTCGCTGCTGCTCGACGACGACCCGTACGAGGGTATCGACCTCCCGGACGGTGAGATCCGGCTCGCCGATCAGGACCGCGCGGGGACCGGCGCGCGCCCGGCGTCGGAGTGAACCGAGTCTGAGGCGGGGACGAGAGGGACGGGGACCGC
This sequence comes from Halorubrum sp. C191, assembly GCF_002727095.1. NCBI lineage: Archaea > Methanobacteriati > Methanobacteriota > Halobacteria > Halobacteriales > Haloferacaceae > Halorubrum > Halorubrum sp. C191. Next base: position 88,634 of record NZ_NHNZ01000174.1, read on the forward strand.
GGGGACCGAGCGCAGATCTGCTGGGGACCTCAGTTCCGCTTCTCGTCGGCTTGAGACTCCGACTCCTCTAGCTCAACGTCGAGCTCCTCGTCGAGGTCGGCGTTCGCATCACCGTCAAGATCGCTCTCTAAGTCGTCGGCGTCGATCTCCGACTCGATGTCCTCCAGTTCGGCGTCGACGTCCTCGTCGCTGACGGCGGCGTCGCCGTTCGACGACTCGCCCTTGCCGAGCTCGCCCTTCAGCGTCTCCAGCTCGGCGTCGACCTCGCTGTTCGTCGAGAGGCTCTCCAGCTCGCGGTCGATGCTGTCCTTGTCGGAGAGCGCGTCTTCGAACGCGCCGGAGTCCTCCAGCTCGTCCATCGCCTCCGAGCGCGCCTCCATCTCCTCGGTGCGCTCCTCGGCGCGCTCGATGGAGCGGCTCACGTCCTCCATCTCGTCGCCGACGCCCGTCATCGCCTCGGAGACGCGGGTGGACGCCTCGGCCGCCTCGTAGCGGGCCTTCATCGTCTCCTTCTTGGTGCGGAACTCCTCGATGCGGTTCTGGAGCTTGTTCTTCTTCTCGACGAGCTGCTCTTGGGTGTTGTTCAGGTCGGCGATCTGCCCTTCGAGCTCCTCGATCTGGGTCATCTTCGACTTCTTCTTCTCGAGGGCCTTGCGCGCGAGGTCGTCGCGGTCCTGCTGGACCGCCTCGCGAGCCTGTCGGTTGTGCTTCTCGACGTTCTCCTCGAGCTTGCGCTTCTGGATCTCCAGGCGCTTCTTCTGGGTCGTCAGGTCGGCGATCCCCTGTTTGACATCTTGGAGTTCGTCGCGCATCTGTTCGTACGAGTAGTCGAGCGATTCCGTCGGGTCCTCCGCCCGGTTGAGGAGGGCGTTCACCTTCGAGCGGACGACGTAGGAGGCGCGCGAGAGGATTCCCATACCACATCGTACGCGTTCCACCCGTTAAAACCTCATGCGGTTCGCGGCGCCAGCGCGGGCAACGCGCCGGAGACACCGCCGTCGTCGTCGCCGACGCGCGCCGGCCGCGGCGGCCGAGCGCCCCCGCGGCGGCGCTTCCTGAACACTTATTCGTGACGTTCGTGTAGCCTCAACCATGGACATCGGCGTGTTGACGGTCCCACTGGGCGGCGAACCGCTCGACGACGCGGCCGCGTACCTCGACGGCATCGGCGTCGACGCCGTCGAACTCGGTGTCGGCGGCTGGCCCGGCGAGGACCACGTCGACCGCGAAGCGCTCCTCGACGACCCGGCCGGGAGAGAGGAGCTGCTCTCGCTGCTCGACGACCGCGGGCTGCGGATCTCGGCGCTGGCGACGCACAACAACCCGCTCCACCCCAGCGAGGAGCGGGCCGCGGCGGCCGACCGCGAGCTGCGCGAGGCGATCGAGTTAGCCGACCTGCTCGGCGTCGACACGGTCACCTGCTTCTCCGGGCTCCCGGCGGGCGCGCCCGGCGACTCGACGCCAAACTGGGTCACGGCGCCGTGGCCGACCCAACACGCCGACGCGCTCGACTACCAGTGGGACGAGGTCGCGATCCCGTACTGGCGCGACGTGGGGGCCCACGCCGACCACCACGGGGTCGACGTGGCTATCGAGATGCACCCGAACATGCTGGTCTACGAGCCGACCGGACTGGTCGCGCTGCGGGAGGCGACGAACGACCGGATCGGCGCCAACTTCGATCCCTCGCACCTCTACTGGCAGGGGATCGACGTGACGGAGGCGATCCGGTTCCTCGGCGAGCGCGACGCGATCCACCACGTCCACGCGAAGGATACGAAGGTGTACGAGGCCGAGAGCCGCGTGAAGGGCGTGCTCGACACGACGAGCTATGCCGACACCGCAGACCGCTCGTGGCTGTTCCGTTCGATCGGCTACGGCCACGGCGAGGAACACTGGAAGGACGTGGTCTCGACGCTCCGGCTGGTCGACTACGAGGGCGCGCTCTCCATCGAACACGAGGACGCGCTCACCTCCTCGCGCGAGGGATTAGAGAAGGCGGTCGACGTGTTGGACCGGGCGGTGTTCGAGACGGAACCGGGCGACGCGTACTGGGCGGAGTGAGGCGGGGGAGGATCCGATGACACGAGAACCACTGAAGATCGGCGTACTGGGGTATCGCTTCATGGGCAGGGCGCACGCGAACGCCATGGCGCGGCTCCCGATGTTCTTTCCGGACGCGCCCGAAATCGAGCGGCACACGCTCGTCGGGCGCGACGAGGCGGCGCTCGCGGACGCGGCCGACCGGTTCGGCTTCGCGCACACCGCGACCGACTGGGAGGCTGCGATAGACGAGGTGGACGTCTTCTACAACCTCGGACCGAACCACGTCCACGCCGAGCCGTCTATCGCGGCCCTTGAGGCCGGGGTGCCGGTGCTCTGTGAGAAGCCGCTCGCGCCGACGCTGGAGGAGGCGGCAGCGATGCGCGACGCGGCGGCCGCGACCGACGTGACCAGCGGCACCGCGTTCAACTATCGGTTCGTCCCCGCGATCCGCCACGCGAAGCGGCTGATCGAGGACGGCGCGCTGGGCGAGATCCGGCAGGTCCGCGGGCGCTACCTCCAGGACTGGCTCGTCGACCCCGAGGCGCCGTGGGCGTGGCGGATGGACGCCGATATGGCGGGATCGGGCGCACTCGGCGACCTCGGCGCGCACACGCTCGACCTCGCGCGGTTTCTCGTCGGCGACCGCGTCGGCGAGTTCGAGCGCGTCTCTGGACAGTTGACGACGTTCGTCGACGAGCGCCCCGTCCACGACGAGGACGGCGGGGTCGCCGAGTACCGCGACGTGACCGTCGACGACGCGTACAGCGCGCAGGTCGAGTACGAGTCGGGCGCGACCGGAACCTTCGAGGCGAGCCGGGTCGCCGAGGGGCACAAGAACGACCACACAATCGCGGTCCACGGGACAAAGGGGAGCCTGAAGTTCTCCTTAGAGCGGCTCAACGAGTTAGAGGTGCTGCGCGAGGGGAACCGCGGCTACGAGACGGTGTTGGTCACCGAGGAGTCGGACCCGTACGTCGACCGTTGGTGGCCCCCCGGCCACGTGATCGGGTGGGAGCACACGTTCGTCCATGAGAACTACGAGTTCCTCTCGGCGGTCGCCGAGGGCGAGTCGTTCGAGCCGTCGTTCGCGGACGGCTACGAGGTCCAGCGCGTGCTCGCGGCGATCGAGCGGGCCGATGAGCGCGGCGAGCGTGTTCCGGTCGAGTGAGGGCTCCGCCTCAGCGTTGAGCGCGACCTCGACACCGAACCGACCTCAGACTCCGACGCCGCCGCCCGGCGTGCTGCCGCCGTTCTCCTCGCTCCACTCCTCTATCGCGGAGTCCTCGCCGTTGTACCTTCCGAGCGTCTCCCGGGTGTCGAACGCGACCGGCTCCCAGACGACCTCGAAGTTCTCGTTGCCGGTCGCGTTCGGGACTGGGACCCGATCGCCCGGCCGGACGACGCCGTCGCCGGGCCACGCGCCGAACTGGACGTTCCCGTCCGGGTCCTCGCCGCGGACGTACAGCTCCTCGGCCGGGACCGGCTCGGGCCCGAGCGCGACGACGACGAGCTCGCCGCCCTCCTGTCGACCCTCGAACTCGGCGTCGGGCGGGGCGACGCCGTCGATGAGGCCGAACACCGCCGCGCCGACGATGGCGAGCAGCAGCACGACGACCCCGACGAGCAGTCCGGTCCCCGCCAGCGGGGTGAACCCTCGCTCGTCGTCTCGGAACGCCACCATTCGGCTGTCACTCCGACACCGCCGATATAAGGGTTTGCGCACCGCGTATCAGCCCTGATAAGAATGAGGCGGTGTGGGGCCCGGCTCGGGACGGACGCGTGGCTGAACCAGCCACCGACGCGGGGTCGAACTGCCCACCGACTCGGGATCGAACCGGAAACGGGTTATTCCGCGCGGCCGAACTCCGACCGTGACGACTCGGATGAGCGACTCGGCGGGCGGACGCCCCCGCGGTCCGCGAGGGATCGCGCGCACCTGGATCGAGGTCCTCGTTCGTCCGCGGCGGGCGTTCGCGAACGGGATCACGCCCGGGGACCAGGCCCCGGCGCTGACGTTCGCGGTCGCGGTCGCCGCCGCGTTCACGCTCGGCCTGATCGCGACCGACTCTGGAGCGGTGCCCGTCGTCGTCCCCTCCTCGCGGCTCCTCTCGGACCTCGTCGTCTTCCTCGTCGCGGTCGCGCTGGCGGCGCCGGTCGGCCTCCACCTGACCGCCGCGGTCGCGACCGTCTCCGTCGTGGTCGCGAGCGTCGAGGTCGCCGACGGGAGCTTCTCGCTGCGCGACCGCGGCGGCGTGAGCGAGACGGTCCAGGTCGTCGCGTACGCGAGTTCGCCGATGGCGCTGGCCGGCCCGGCGATACCCGAACTCAGAGTCCTCTGCGGCGCGTACGCGGCGGTGCTGCTGTTCGTCGGGTTCCGCGCGGTTCACGGGCTGGGCGCGGTCCGGACGGTTGCGGCCGCGATCCCGCCCGCCGCGCTCGGGTACGGCGTCGGCTACCGCGTCGTGGCGGCGGGACGGACGCTGCTCGGCGCCTGACGCGTCGGGCCGTCGCGGCGTGACGACCGCGAACCCGCCGCGCTCCGATCGAGTCGCCGAGCCGGCTTTCGACAACCGTTTTAGGCCCGAGACTCTCGGTGTACTCAAATGGGATCCTGTATCATCTGTGGCACCGACGTCGGGGGCGGTCGCGTCTGCGACTCGCACCAAGAAGACGTCGCGTTCGACTTCCGCGGCGACTCTCCCGACGATCTGGTTCCGAGCCGCTTCTACCGGGGCGTCGTCGACGGATACGCCGAGTTCGGCGTGTTCGTCGACCTCGCGCCGGGCGTCACCGGACTGCTCCACCGCTCCGAGCTCGACCGTCGCCTCGACAGCCTCGACTGGGAGCCGGGCGACGACGTGTTCGTCCAAGTGAAAGGCGTCCGCGACAACGGGAACGTCGACCTCGGCTGGTCGATTCGACAGGCCGACCGCGAGTTCCGCGGCGTCCTCGTACAAGAGCCCTCCGGCGAGCACCTCCCCGACGAGGCGTCGGGCGACGACGTCGAAGAGTCCGAAGCCGACGACGACGCTGGCGCCGCGGAGTCCGCAGACGAGGACGAGACGGAAGCCGACGCGGAACCCGAGGCGCCGAGCGAGGAGGCCGAAGAGGCCGATGCGGAGCCGAGTGAGTCCCAATCGACGGACGCTCCTGAAGCGGATGCGGCCGCGGACGAGGGCGTCGGATCGGACGACGCGGACGCGTCGGAGGAGCCCGCGTCCGAGACGACCGCAGAAGACGAGGTGTCCGCGGAGACAGCCACGGACGAGTCTGACGTGGACGAACCGGAGCCCGAGCGCGTGTCGATCACGTCGCTCGGCGACGCGATCGGAGACTCGGTCCGGATCGAGGGCGAGGTCGTCGGCGTCCGCCAGACCGGCGGCCCGACGGTGTTCGAGGTCAGCGACGCGACGGGCGCCGTCGACGTGGCCGCGTTCGTCGAGCCCGGCGTCCGGGCGCACCCGGACGTGGAGGTCGGCGACGCGGTGCGGGTCGACGGGGAGGTCGAGAGCCACCGCGGCGACGTTCAGGTCGAGTCCGAGGCGCTCGTCCTCCTCGACGGCGAGGACGCCGAAACGGTCCGCCGCCGCCTCGCCGAGGCCCTCACAGACGAGGCGCGCCCCGAGGGGCTCCAGCCGCTGGCCGGCGACGAGACCGTCGCCGAGCTCGCTGACGACCTGCTCGACGCCGCTGAGGCGGTCCGCCGCGCGGTCCTCGAATCGCGCCCGATCGTCGTGCGCCACCCGGCGACCGCCGACGGCTACGTCGCGGGCGCCGCGGTCGAGCGCGCCGTCCTCCCGCTGATCCGCGACGAGCACGCGAAGAGCGACGCGGAGTACCACTACTTCACCCGCCGCCCGCTCGACGAGCCGGTGTACGGGATGGACGCGGCCACCAACGACGCGACGCGGATGCTCCAAGACCGCGACCGCCACGACGAGAAGCTCCCGCTCTTCCTCCTCGTCGGCGCCGGATCGACGACCGAGTCCGCCGACGGCATCGACCTGCTGTCGGTGTACGGGGTCGACGCGGTCGTCGTCGACGCCGCGGTCGCCGACCCCGAGACGCGGGACGCGGTCGACACGCTCGTCTCGCCGGAGCTGGCCGACGCCGACGGCGACGAGACGCTCTCGACGGGCGCGCTCGTCGCCTCGCTCGCGTCGGCGATCAACGACGGGGTCCGCGCCGACCTGCGACACTTGCCGGCCGTGAGCTACTGGGCGGACGCCCCCGATCGGTACGTCGACATCGCGCGCGACGCGGGCTACGACGCCGAGCGCGTCGCCGAGCTCCGCGAGGCGGTCGCGCTGGAGGCGTACTACCAGTCGTACCAGGACAAGCGTGAGCTGATCGCCGACCTCCTGTTCTCGGACGGCGGCGACCTCGCGGCGCACGTCTCCGAGCAGTTCCGGGAGAAGCTGGAGGCCGAGGTCGAGACCGCGGACGCGAACGTCGTGACCGAGGCGGTCGACGGCGTCGAGTTCGCCCTGCTCGACACCGACGGCTACACCCACCGGTACGACTTCCCGCCGACGCCCCTCCTCCTCGACGACCTCCACCGGCGCCGCGCCGACGGCGAGCCGTTCGCGACGGTCGGCGTCGGCACCGACGAGCTGTACGTGCGCACGACCGCGGACGTCTCCGTCCGCGACGTTGCCGACCGCGCGGCCGAGCTCGCGCCGGGCGCGGACATCGCCACCGCCGGCGTCCGCGAGGGGAAGATAGAGTTCCTCTCCGGCGAGCGCGACGCGGTCGAGGACGCCGTCGTCGCCGCCGTCTCCGAGTCGTTCTGAGGCGTCACGCGGTCAGCTTTTTCGGACGCGGCGGAGTCAGCGACGCGTGAACGGCCCGGGCGGGAGGATGAGGTCGTCGAGCTCGGGACGCTGTTTCACGTTGAACACGACCGACAGCTCGTCGGTCAGCGGGTAACCGTTACAGGAGAGCCGGAACCCCCGCTCGGCGAGGTCGTCGGGCATGATGTGGTCGGTCGGCTGCGAGAGCTCGCCCTCGGCGAGGTACACCGCGCAGTTCGCGCAGGCGCCGCCGCGACAGGAGAAGGGCCACGCGAAGCCGCTGCGCTCGGCCGCCTCAAGCAGACTCTCGTCCGCGTGGACGAGCAGGCGACCGTGGGCGTCGGGGCCGAGGTCGGCGTGGGCGGCCTTCCGGAACAGCTCGTCGTCCTCGAGCGACCAGCCGTAGTCGACGACCGCCTCGTAGTCGAGGAACTCGACGCGGGTCGACCGCGGCTCGCGCGCGTCGTCGCCCTCGGTGAGGTCGACGTCAGCCGGGTCGGTCCCGTCGCCCGCGTCGCCGTTCCCGTCGCGTTCGGACAGCTCGCGGTAGGCTCGGCGGACGAGCTGGAACTCCTCGATCGAGCCGCCCTGGTCCGGGTGCGCACGCTTCACGCGCTCGCGATAGGCCCGTTCGACCGCCTCGTCGTCGGCGTCCTCGTCGACCTCCAACACCTCGAACGGGGAAACCATTCAGACGCCTCGCCGTACGCGCGTGACGCACATAAACTGCCCAGAAGTCGGCAGGCGGATCGCGGCGGGAGCCGAAGCGACTGCGGGCCGCGAACCGCCGCCGGTCCCCCCGACCCGTCAGCGTTTAACAGCGACGCGCCCCACTGACGGGTAATGGGAAACGCCGACTTGCGCGACCTCGCGTCGATCCGCGACGCGCCCTTCGCGGAGATCGAGGGGGGCGTCGTCGCCGTCGACGCGCACAACTGGCTGTACCGGTACCTCACGACGACGGTGAAGTGGACAAGCGACGAGAAGTACACCACCGCCGACGGCGTCGAGGTCGCGAACCTGATCGGGGTCGTTCAGGGGCTTCCGAAGTTCTTCGAGCACGACCTGATCCCGGTGATGGTGTTCGACGGCGCGGTCACCGACCTGAAGGCCGACGAGGTAGCGGAGCGCCGCGAGAAGCGCGAGGCGGCCGAGGAACGCCGGGCAGCCGCCGAGGAGCGCGGGGACGCCGTCGAGGCCGCGCGCTTGGAGGCGCGCACGCAGCGGCTCACGGACACGATACAGGAGACGACCCGCGAGCTGCTGGGACTGCTCGACGTGCCCGTCGTCGAGGCGCCCGCGGAGGGGGAAGCGCAGTGCGCGCACATGGCCGCGACGGGGACGGTGGACCACGCCGGCAGCGAGGACTACGACACGCTGCTGTTCGGCGCGCCGACGACGCTCCGTCAGCTGACGAGCAAGGGCGACCCGGAGCTGATGGACCTGTCGGCGACCCTGGAGGACCTCGGCCTCGACCGGCAGGGGCTCGTCGACGTCGCGATGCTCTGTGGCACCGACTTCAACGAGGGGGTCCGCGGGGTCGGGCCGAAGACGGCGGTGAAGGCGATCGAGGAACACGACGATCTGTGGGGGGTCCTCGACGCCCGGGACGCCGAGATCCCGAACGCCGAGGCGATCCGGGAGCTGTTCATGGACCCGCCGGCCGAGGACATCGCGGTCGACGCCGACGTGAACCCGGACGTCGAGGCCGCCCGCGAGTACGTCGTCGACGAGTGGGGCGTCGCCGCGGGCGAGGTCGAGCGGGGGTTCGAGCGCATCGCCGAGTCGCAGGTCCAGACCGGGCTCGATCGGTGGACCTGACGGGGCGCCGAGGCGGGTGACGGAGGAGCTCGGACGCCGGGGTCGAGGTGGTTCAGACGCCGGGACCGATCCGGCGCTCCGGGCCGCCGTTCCCCGGCTCGACCGCCGCGAACACACCTTTTATTTCCTCGTCGTCAGAAGGATGATTCACACGTGTCGCGGACCGGAACCCGATCGGACCGCGGCGACCCCGACAAATGAGCTTCGACGTTCCCGACGACAGACGGTACTTGGAATCGCACGAGTGGGCGACGACCGGCGGCGACACCGTTCGGATCGGCGTCTCCGACTTCGCGCAGGACGAGCTCGGCGACGTAGTGTTCGTTGAGCTCCCCGAGGTCGGCGACGAGGTCTCCGCCGGCGAGTCGTTCGGCGTCGTCGAGTCGATCAAGGCGGTGTCGGACCTGTACGCGCCCGTCTCGGGCGAGGTCGTCGCGGTCAACGAAGCCCTGTTCGACCGCCCCGAACTCGTCAACGAGGACCCGTACGGCGAGGGGTGGATGCTCGAGGTCGACCCGGCCGAGGGCGGCGACGCCGATGGGACTCTCGACGCCGACGAGTACGACCAGCAGATCGCTTGACCGCGCCGACCCGGATCCGACGACGGACATTCGACACCGCACCCGATCATGACAACGCAACGTTTCGACCGACGAGCCGCGAACCGAGGAGCGAACGACGGCCGGGCGACGGCCCGGGGACGCGGGGGAGCGACCAGATGAGCCGGGCCAACGGCACCCCGTACGCACCGCACACGGACGAGGAGACCGCGGCGATGCTGGCGGCGATCGGCGTCGAGGACGAGGAGGCCCTGTTCGACATCCCCGACCCGGTCGCCTTCGACGGTGACTTCGGCATCGAGCCGCGGACGGAACGCGAGATCCGCGACGAGTGCGCGCGGATCTTCGCGCGCAACGACGACCTCACGGAGTTCCTCGGCCGGGGGCACTACGGTCACTACGTGCCGAGCGTCGTCGACCACCTCGCCGACCGCGCGGAGTTCCTCACGAGCTACACCCAGTACCAGCCGGAGGTGTCGCAGGGGTTCCTCCAGGCGCTCTTCGAGTACCAGTCGATGCTCGTCGAGCTGACCGGGCTCGACGTCGCGAACTGCTCGATGTACGACGCCGCGACCGCGCTCGGCGAGGCCGCGACGCTGGCGGACCGCGTCCGCTCGACATCGGGCGACGTGGTCCTCGTGCCCGAGCAGCTCCGCGAGGGGAAGCGGGCGGTACTGGAGAACTACTGCGACGGCGCCGACATGACCGTCGAGACGTACCCGATGGCGGACGGCACGGCCGACGTCGACGCGCTCGCGGACCGCGCGGGCGACGACGTCGTAATGCTGTACGCCGAGAGCCCGACGGTGCGGGGCTGCCTCGAAGAGCGGCTCGCGGCGATCGGCGACCTCGCCGACGAGACCGGCGCGCTGTTCGCGCTCGGCTCCGACGTCGTCGCGCTGTCGGTGCTCGAATCGCCCGCGTCGGTCGGCGCCGACGTGGTCGTCGGCGAGGCCGGTTCGCTCGGCCTGCCGACCAGCTACGGGATGGGGCTCGGCATCTTCGCCTGCCGCGACGACTTCCTTCGGCAGGTCCCCGGTCGGCTCGTCGGGGCGAGCGAGGACGCGAACGGCGACCGCGCGTACACGCTGACGCTCCAGACGCGCGAGCAGCACATCCGCAAGGAGCGCGCCACATCGAACATCTGTACGAACCAGGCGTGGGTCGCGCTCCGGGCGGCGATCCACGCGGCGACGCTGGGGCCCGACGGCCTCGTCGACCTCGCGAACGACTGCGTCCGCGACGCCGAGGCGCTGGCGGCCCGGATCGAAGGCCTGTCGGGCGCGACCGCCCCCGTCCACGACCGTCACCACTTCCGCGAGTTCGTGGTCCACGTCGACCAGCCGGCCCCGGCGGTCGCCGAGGACCTGGAGGCCGAGGGGTTCGCGGTCCACGCGATCGACGACCACCTGCTTCAGGTGTGCGTCACTGACCTGAACGCGGAACGGACGGACGGGCTCGTCGCGGCCTTCGAGGAGGTGCTCTAATGATCCACGACCAAGCGAACTACGAGCGAGACGGCGAGGATGTCCGGGAGCCGCTGCTCTCGGAGAAGGGGCAAGCGACCGTCGACGTGCGCGAGGACTCCCCGCTGCCGGACGACCTGACCCGCGAGGAGCTGACGCTGCCGAACCCCTCGGAGCCGGAGACGGCGCGCCACTACACCCGGCTCTCGCAGATGAACTGGGCCATCGACGCGGGGCCGTACCCGCTGGGGAGCTGTACGATGAAGTACAACCCCAAGTTCACCGAGGACGTGGCGGCCGACCCGAACGCCGCCGTCCACCCCGACCGCTCCGCGCGCTCCGCGCAGGGGAACCTCGAACTCCAGTACCGGCTCCAGGAGGCGCTCGCCGACGTCGGGGGGATGGACGCCGTCACGCTCCAGCCGCCCGCGGGCGCGGCGGGCGAACTGACGGGGATCCTCGTCACGAAGGCGTATCACGAGCACCACGGCAACGACCGCTCGGAGGTCGTGATCCCGGCGTCGGCCCACGGGACGAACTTCGCGACAGCGGCGACCGCCGGCTACGACGTGGTCGAACTGCCCTCCGGCGAGGACGGGCGCGTCGACCTCGAGGCCTTGGAGGCGGCCGTCGGCGACGACACCGCCGCGCTGATGCTCACGAACCCGAACACGGTGGGCCTCTTCGAGCGCGACATCACCGAGATCGCGGAGATCGTCCACGACGCCGGCGGCTTGCTCTACTACGACGGCGCGAACCTCAACGCGCTGCTCGGCCGCGGCCGCCCCGGCGACATGGGGTTCGACGTGATGCACTACAACGTCCACAAGACGTTCGCGACGCCGCACGGCGGCGGCGGTCCCGGCGCCGGCCCGGTCGGCGTCGTCGACGAACTGGCGCCGTTCCTCCCAACGCCGCGGGTCCGCGAGGCCGAGACGGGGTCGGGGTACGAGCGCTTCGAGCCGGACCGCACGATCGGCCGGGTCCACGGCTTCGCCGGCAACTGGCTCGTGCTGATCAAGGCGTACGCGTACGTCGCCCGCCTGGGCGACGAGGGGCTCGCCGACGCGGCGGCGAAGGCCGTCCTCAACGCGAACTACCTCGCCGAGCGGATCGACCTCGACGTTCCCTTCGGCCCGTTCCACCACGAGTTCGCGGCGACCGCGGGCGACCGCGACGCGGCCGACGTGGCGAAGCGAATGCTCGATTTCGGCGTCCACCCGCCGACGACGAAGTGGCCGGAGATGGTCCCCGAGGCGATGCTAACCGAGCCGACGGAGATCGAGGGGCAGTCCTCGCTCGACGACCTCGCCGAGGCGTTCAACCTCGCGTACGCGGACACCGACGAGGCGCTCGACGCGGCGCCGAACCGGACCGCCGCCGCGCGGATCGACCAGGTCGGCGCCGCGCGGGACCCGCGGCTCTCGTGGCAGGCGCTCGACGGGGAATAGCACACTCGCACACACGCGAACCGACCGGCCGACCCGCGGCCCGGTCGCGCCGAGCCCGTCGACGCAGAACTAGTCGGCGTCGAGCTTGTCGGCGTCGGGCTCGTCGGCCTCAAGCGAGGCCGCCCCGGGGGGCGCGCGCTTCGCCGTTGGCCAGCCCTCGGCGTCCGACGGCGAGTCGAACGGCCCCTCGCCGTCGACGAACCGGCGCATCACCCGTCCCTCGGCGCGGTGGAGCGTCTCGCTGCACGTCGACTTCGCGATCCCGTTCGCCTCGGCCAGCTCCGTGAGCGTACACCGCCGCGGGGTGTCGTAGTAGCCCCTCTCGACCGCCGCGAAGACGAGGTCGCGCTGCGCTTCGGTGAGCGTCCGATCCGGCTCGTCGCCCCCGGTCGCGGCGACGCCGACCGTCACCCCGTCGTCCGCGAGCCGACGCCCGAACGCTTCGATCCGGTCCCGATCGCCGACGACCGTCACCGTGGCGCGGCCGTCGGCGACCTCGACCGTCGACTCGATGGGGAGGCCGACCGCCCGCGCCGCGGGGAGGTAGACGGGGGCGCGGCCGACCACGCGGAGCGTGCGAACGTCGCCGCGGCGCTCGACCGCCGTCACGCGCGCGACGCGCTCGTGGCCCCGGACCATGTTCTCCACGCGGTCCCTGTCGGTGCCGGCGACGCGAACGGTCGCCGCGGTCTCCGGAGCGTCGCCGTCGACGGCGATCGTCTCCGCGATCCGGAGCGTCGCCGCGGGGACGCCCCGCGACGCGTCGGCGAGCCACGACCCGGCCGGGAGGTCCAACCGGAGCACCGTCCGACTCATCGCTTCCACCTCGCTCCACCCCACGGACCCGCCGTCCGGGCGGTCGCTGGTACACGCATCTCCCGTGGGAGTACCGTCCCGACTCCCCTCCGCCTACCGCTTCATACGTTTCGGACCTAAGTACCCCGGGCAGGGACGGGCGGACCGCGGGCCGCCTCGCTCGCCGAAACGTGACCGTCTCGGTCGCCGAAGCGAGGCCGCTTCGGTGGTCGGGCCGACACCGCCGCGACCGCAGCACCGAAGGCCCCGGCGCCCGAGCGCGCTGGCATGGAGACCACGGACGCGTTCGTCGGCCTGACCTGCGTCGACTGTGGGGAGACGTTCGACGCGGAGGCGGCGACCCACCGGTGTCCCGACTGCGACGGCATCCTCGACCCGACGTACGACTACGACCGCGTCGGGCTCCCGCCGGAGACGCTCGACGCCCGCCCCGACGGGTCGATGTGGCGGTACGACGAGCTCCTCCCGTTCCCCGCTGAGACCGCGGTGTCGCTCGGCGAGGGGGCCACCCCGCTCGTGGAGTGTCCCGGGCTGGCGGACGCGATGGGCGTGGGGCGGGTCTTGTTGAAAGACGAGGGCGCGAACCCGACGGGGACGTTCAAAGACCGGGGGCAGGCGGCCGCGATGACGGCGGCGCGCGAGCACGGCGCAAGCGAGGTCGCCCTGAACAGCGCGGGCAACGCGGGGCAGGCGGCAGCGGCGTACGCGGCCCGCGCAGACCTCGACGCGCACGTGTTCCTCCCCTCGCGGGCGGGGTTCACCCAGAAGGCGATGACCGAGGTCCACGGCGCGGACCTGACCGTTACCGACCCGGTGGACGGCAGCTCCCAGATCGGCGACGCCGGAGCAGCGTACGCCGAGGCGATGGCTGATAACCCGGATTGGTACTCGACGAAGACGTTCGTCACGCCGTACCGCCACGAGGGAAAGAAGACGATGGCACTGGAGCTGCTGGCACAGCTCGACTGGGAAACCCCCGAAGCGGTCGTCTACCCGACCGGCGGCGGCGTCGGGCTGGTCGGGATGCACAAGGCCGCCCGGGAGGCGAGAGAGCTGGGGTGGACCGACGAACTGGTCCCGATGTACGCCGCGCAGGCCGCGGGCTGCGCCCCGGTCGTCCGCGCCTACGAGTCCGGGGCGGACCGCCACGAGCCGCTCGCGGACGACGAGGTCGACACTGCGTGCAACGGGATCGCGATCCCGGATCCGGGCGCGAGTCACCTCATCTTGGAGGCGGTCCGCGAGTCCGACGGCGGTGCGGTGGCAACGACCGACCGGGAGATCCTCGACGCCGCGGTCGACGTGGCTCGCACGGAGGGGCTCGAGGTGGGCGCGACCTGCGCGGCCGCCGTCTCGGGGGCGTTCGCGCTCGCGGAATCTGGCGAGTTCGGTCCCGACGACACCGTCGTCCTTTTGAACACCGGCGCGGGCAACAAGGACGTGGACGCGCTGCGCGCGCACCTCGGAGAGCGAGAGGCGGCGGCCGCCGAGCGCGACGGAGTCTGAACTCTCGGGCACCTGAGTTCCCAGTCGCCGGAGCGGCTACATCTCCCAGTAGTCGACCGCGTCGTCGATCTCGTGGTAGCCGGACAAGGAGCGCTCGTCGCGGCCGCCGGGCGGCGACCCGACGAAGACGCCGAACGTCTCCGAATCGGGGTACACCGTCACGTCCGGCTCGGTCATCGTCGACAGCGCGAGGTAGCGCACGGGGTCGTCGCCCTCGTTGACGACGCGGTGCGCGCCCGACTCGTCGGCGGCGAAGGCGACGTAGTCGCCGGCCGCGATCTCTTCCGTCTCTCCCCCGTGGCGGAGCGTGGCCTCGCCCGCGAGGACGTAGAGCGCCTCCTCGTTGGCGGTGTGGTAGTGGTACGGCCACGACTTCGCCCCGGCGGGGAGCTCGTAGAGGCTACAGCCGATCGCCTCGCCGTCGGCCGCTTCGGCCAGTTGCTTCCGGCAGAATCGGGTCCCGCCGCGGTCCGTCTCGCCCCAGTCGAGGTCGCCTTCGTTGACGCGTCCCATGACCCCGGCACTCCGCGGGAGCTAAAAACGGTTCGGGAGACCGCATTCCCGCTCGTCGACGACGGCAGCCCGAGGCCGAGATCGGCTACTGACCCGGGCCCGGGGTCGCCCGGCGAACCGGAACCACTACGGCCGGGCCCCGCCACCCCTCGCGCATGGAACTCGGGGTCATCGGACTCGGGCGGATGGGGCAGATCGTCGCGAACCGGTCGCTGTCGGCGGGCCACGACGTGGTCGCGTTCGACCTCTCGGCGGAGGCGACCGCGGAGGCGGCCGAGAACGGCGTGGAGCCCGCAGATTCGCTCGCGGACCTCTGCGACCGGCTGGACCGGTCCGGCGGCGACGAGGACGCCGGCAAGCGGATCTGGCTGATGGTGCCCGCGGGCGACGCGGTCGACGCCACGCTCGCGGACCTAGAACCGTACCTCGACGGTGACGACGTGGTCGTCGACGGCGGCAACTCCCACTTCGAGGCGTCCACGCGGCGCGCCGCGGATACCGACGCCGCATACCTCGACTGCGGCACCTCCGGCGGCCCCGCGAGCGCGGAGGCGGGCTTCTCGCTGATGGTCGGCGGTCCGGCGTGGGCCTACGAGGCGATGGTACCCGTGTTCGACGCGGTGGCGACCGGACCGGACGGCCACGACCGCATGGGCGAGTCCGGGTCGGGCCACTACGTGAAGATGGTCCACAACGGCGTCGAGTACGCCCTGATGCAGGCGTACGGCGAGGGGTTCGAGCTCCTCGCCGACGGGCGCTACGACCTCGACATGGAGTCGGTGGCGCGCACGTGGAACAACGGCGCGGTGATCCGGTCGTGGCTCTTGGAGCTCTGCGAGGAGGCGTTCCGCGAGGAGGGATCGGAGCTCGGCGACGTGGCGGACCACGTCGCGGGCGGCTCGACGGGGACGTGGACCGTCGAGGAGGCGCTCGAACAGGAGGTCCCGGTGCCGATCATCTACCAGGCGCTCGCGGAGCGGTTCGACTCGCGCAACGAGGGCCGCTTCTCGCGACGGCTCGCGAACCGACTCCGGTACGGGTTCGGTCGCCACGAGGTCGCGCGGCGGTCGGACGAGGAGTGAGGGCGAGCACCCCGCGGACCGCTCGGTCACGGCGCGCTTGAGGACGCTGACTGAGAACCGGGCGCGTTCCGTCCCCGATTATCAGGGCCGGTCACGGCCGAGAAACACTTATGTATGGTCGTGGTAGGTGTTGACACGCATAGAATGTTCGAGCGATTCTCGAGCGGCTACTACCTGGGGGAACTGTACGTGGAACCCCATGACGGCGAGCGCGCCGTCATCCGGCGGGCGGACCACGAACACGTCAACGAGCAGCTGTACGCGGACGGGGACGGCGTCGAGCGACTCGACGCCCCGCTCGTCATGAAAGTCGACGGCGGCCACATCCCGGTCGGCGGCGACGACGACGTACCGAGCGGCACGCTCGCGATTCCGCAGGGACTCGCCGACGAGACGCTCCCGGACCGGCGGAACGTGCTGTTGGCGGACGCGGACCGCGCCGAGACGCTCCTCCGCTGGGAGGGGTGGGAGCCGTTCGTGAACGCGTAGGACGCCGCCGCGTGTCTGAGGGAGTCGCGAACGGCGAAGGCCGCGGCGGTAGCGCCCGGAGACCGATAGGGGCGGGCCCGCGCGTCGAGTCGAACTGCGCGTGGGACCGACCGGCATAGCGACCGCGTAGGCGGGAAATGGTTCGATGTCGGGCCGCGGACGCCGCCGGAGCCGCCCGATCGGGCACTCGTGTTATTATGCCGGTCCGGCTCGTGTCGAACGTATGGCGCTCGCGCTCTCGGCCGAGCTGGTTGCGACCGTCGCGGTCGTCGTCGCGGTCGCGGGCGCCGTCAACGGGGTCGCGGGGTTCGGCTTCGCGGTCGTGGGGACGACGGTGCTCGCGTCGACGCTCGACCCGGCGGCCGCCGTCGCGTTCATGATCGTCCCGATGTTCGCGGTGAACGTCGCCCTCGTCGGAGAGCTCACGCGCGAGGAACTGCGGACCTGCGGGGCCCGGTTCGCACCGCTGCTCGTGGCCGCGCTCGTCGGCACCCTCGCGGGGATGGCGCTGCTCGATCGCCTCCCGGCGGCTCCCCTGCGCGTCCTGCTCGGCGTCGTCTCGCTCGGGTTCGTGGCGACCGCGCAGCGCGCGGTCGCGCTCCCGTCGCTGCCGACTTCGGCCGACCGCGAGCGCGCCGAAGGCCCGCTCGTCATGGGGGTCGTGGGCGTCGTCTCCGGCGTCCTGTTCGGCGCGACGAACGTCGGCGTCCAGCTGGTCGCGTTCGTCCGGAGCTTCGACCTCTCGCACGGGGTGTTCGTCGGCGTCGTGGCGCTGGTGTTCGTCGGGATCAACGGCCTTCGCGTCGGGGCCGCGGGCGCGCTCGGACTCTACCCGGACGCCGCGTTCGCGCTCGCGTCGGCCGCCGCCGCGGTCCCTGCGGTCGCCGGCGTCGCCGTCGGGACTCGCCTCCGAGACCGCGTGAGCGAGCGGCTCCGGCGCGGCCTCGTCCTCGGCCTCCTCACGGTCATCGGGCTCCGGCTGATACTCGGCGGCGCGGGCGTCGCCTGACCGGTGTCGCCGTCGCTCCGCCGGAGTCGCCGCCGGTCAGTCGACTGCGGCCTCGATGTCGCGGACGACGGACAGCACCGCCCGCCACTGCTCGACCGTCCCGGGCGGCTCGCGGTCGACGGTCCCGGTCCGGTCGGTGATCGACCGTCGGACCGCCTGCGGGTCGTTGATCCGGCGGAGCTCGAGGTCCGGCCCGCCGGCGACTTCGATCGTGACCGTGCCGTACCCGAACGCGGAACCGGTCACCGATTGACTGTACGCCGTGTTCTGTACCTGTGCCAGCCCGACGCGGCGGACCTTTCGGCCGAGCACGCCGCGTTTCGACCAGATCGCTCGAGTCGTGACCACGTAGTCGGTCCGTGTGACGCGGAGCAGTTCCCAGCCGGCGATGCCGACGCCCAGCGGGCTCGCCGCGGCGATGCGCGGGTCGACCGCGGCCGCCGCGAGGAGCGCGACGGCGACGGTCGCGACGCCGACGACGCCCCCGCCGAGCGCCGCCGACAGCCGCGGGCGACCCGTCCACACGACGGTCTCGTCGTCGTGCCGAAACCACCAGTCGCCGGTCATCGGTCCTCGCACGCCGTCTCCGACGCGGTCCGCTCGGCGCCGACGTCCTCGCCGGTCGCGGTCGGCGTCTCGGCGTCGCCGCCGGCACCGTCGTCGGTGACCGCGGAGCGGATCGCGCGAAGTTCGACGAGGATCTCGGCGAGCACGTCGTCGGCGTCGCCGTCGCCGTCGGCGCTGTCCCGCTTTCCGGCGTCGATCTCCCTGGCGATCAGCTCCTGGACCGACGCCGGGTCCGGAATGCTCCGGAACCGTAGCTCGACGCCGGAGCCGCCGGCGGTGCTGACCTCGACCGACCCGTACCCGAGCGACGAACCGATGGCCGACTGCGAGTAGGAGATGTTCTGTACCTTCTCGAACCCGATCTGTTTCACGTCCCGGGAGAGGATGCCCCGCTTGCTGTAGAGCCCCTTGTTCGTGACGACGTAGTTCGTGTTCTTGTACTGGAGGTAGCTCGCGGCGACGATCGGGATCCCGACGAGGACGAGCGACAGGGGAACGCCGACGAGAAGCGCCGGGACGACGCTGTACCTGTGCGGCGTGCTCGCCCAGCGGATCTCCTCGTCGTCGTCGAGCGACAGCCAGTCGAGGTCGAGGTCGGCGGTGACGCCGTTGCCGGTCTTCGGTTCCTCCTGGAGGGACGGAGACGACATATCCCCCGAAGCGTCGGGAGACGCTAAAACGGTGGCGGAGGCGCACCGATCGGGTCACGCGCGAAGCGGACGACGTGAACGCGGCGACGAACGGTCGCGCGGGAGACGGCGGCGGACGGTGGCGCGACGCGCGGACGGCCCGGAGAGCGGCGTCCGTCTCCGCCGCAGACGCACCTTTTAGGTCGCGGCGGGTCGCGAATTCGGTATGATCGACAGGCTGCTCGGGCGCGCCGAGCTGAAGGAGCGCATCGAGGAGTTGGAGGAGGAGAAGCGTCACCTCGAACGCCGCGCCGAGGCCGAGGAGGAGCGGCGGTCCGACGCGGTCGCCGACCGGCAGCGCGCCGAGGAGCGCGTGAACGAGCTCGAACACCGGATCGAGTCGTTAGAGGAGCGGCTGGAGCGCGCCGAGGGGACGGAGGAGACGGTCGAGTTCCGCCGCGTGAGCGACCGCAGCGGCTCGCGGCTGACGGACGCGCTCGAGCGGTTCCGGGCCGTCGAGAGCGACGACCCGGAGGGGTTGCTCACGGCGTATGTGCCGGACGCAGACTCGGTCCCCGCGACCGTGTCGGACTGGCTCGGCGACCGGACGGCGCTCGTCCGGCGGGCCGCGCCCGCGGTCGTCCTCGCCGACGACACGGGCTCGGTGAGCGCCGCGCTGACGCCGCCGGTCGAACCCGAACCGTTCGACCGGTGGAGCGACCGGTTCCGGCTCGACGACGCGTGGTTCCGCCCGACCGGCCGGTTCGCGTTCGCCGTGGTCCGCTCGGACACCTTCGCGGTCGGCACCTACGAGGGCGACGAGCGGGTCGCTTTCGAGGGGTTCACCACCGACGTGAAGGAGGCACACTCGAAGGGCGGCTTCTCGCAGGGGCGATTCGAGCGCCGCCGGGAGGGGCAGATCGACGACCACCTCGACCGGGCCGACGAGGCGCTCGCCGCGGTCGCCGCGGGAGAGGACCTCGACCGCGTGATCGTCGTCGGCGAGCGCAGCGTGCTGGGCCGGGTTCGGGACCGCGCCGACGTCACCGACGTGTCGGACGCAACCGGCAAGCCGAAGGGAGCGCTCGACGACGCGTTCCGCGACTTCTGGCGGGTGCGGATTCGTGCGATCTGAACCGGGGACGCCCGTCCGGCGTCAGAACGGGCTCTCAGGCCCCTCGTCGGGATCGCTGGCGGCCGGCTCGTCCGACGCGGGCAGGTCGCCGATTTCCCGCTCCCACGCCTCGATGCCGCCGCGGAGGCTGTCGACGCGCGCGTCCTGCGTCCCCTCGTAGCTGCCGATGAGCTGGGCCGCCTGCTGGCTGGCGACGCCGTGGGGGCAGACGGTGACGATGCGGTCGCCGCCCTCGAGCTCCGCGATCCGGTTCGTCAGCTCCGGGAACGGGATGCACTCGCTGTCGGGGAGGTGCCCTCGGTCGAACGCGCGCCGGTCGCGGATGTCGACGATGCGGAGCGACTCGTCGGGAGAGCTGTCGCCGCGCTCGTCGAGCAGGGCTGACAGCTCTTCGGGGTCGATTTCGCCGTCCATCAGTGGAGCGGGGCGAGGGTGGCCGTGAGCACGGCTCGGTCGTCGGTGTCGTTGCGGGCGCCGTGGACCGCGCCCCGGGCGTTCTCCACCACTGCCGGGGCCGCGAGCGCCTCTTCCTCGCCGTCGCGGATCACCGTCGGTTCCCCCTCCAGCACGTGGAACACGTTCGTGGCGTCCGCGTGCTCGTGGGGGTCGACGGTCGCGTCCGGGCCGAGGACGAACGCCTTCACGAGCGCGTCGTCGGTGACGACGACCTCCGCCGTCTCGACCTCGCCGGGAGCCGGGTCGAGATCGGCGACCGCCGCCGCGTAGCTGTCGAGCGTCATACCCGCACCTCGCGCGGGACGGGGAAAAATCGCGCGCTCGGGGCGGCTCAGTACGTCGGCGACTCCTCGGGCTCGCCGTCACGCGCGTTCGCGACGCGGCCGAGGGTGAAGAGGAGGTCAGAGAGGCGGTTAAGGTAGGTGACGACCGCCTCGTTGATCGGCTCCGAGCGCGCCAGGTCGACGACGCGCCGCTCCGCGCGCCGGACGACGGCGCGCGCGTGGTGGAGCGCCGCCCCCGCCTCGCCGCCGCCCGGGAGAATGAACGACCGCAGGGGCTCCAGCTCCTCGTCGAACGCGTCGATGCGCTCCTCCAGCAGGTCGGTATGGTCGGGCTCCACCTGCGGGTCGTCCGGGTCGGGGTCGGGGTTCGCGAGGTCGGCCTGAACGACGTGAAGATGGTTCTGTATCGTCCCCAGCAGCTCGTCGATGTCCTCGTGGCCCGTCGGGCGGACCGTTCCGAGCAGCGCGTTCGCCTCGTCGACCGAGCCGTACGCCTCGATGCGGTGGCTGGACTTCGACACCCGGCTCATGTCCCGGAGGTCGGTCTCCCCCTCGTCGCCGCGACCGGTGTAGATGCTCATGCGAGGGTCCTCTCGACGTAGTCGACGATGTTCGCGCTCTCGGCCATCGTCACGCCGCGTCCCTCGTCGACGAGGACGGGGACGCCGCGCTGGCCGCTCACTCGCTTCACCTCGTTCCGGTCGGAGTGGAGCGCTTCCACCCACTCCGTCTCGTACTCGACGCCCGCGTCGTCCAGGGCGTCGGCCGCCTTCTCGCACCACGGACACCCGTCGAGGGCGTACAGTCGAACGCTCATACCGATCGATCGGTCCGCGCGGTCAAGAAGGTGTGCGTCCGACCGCGACGGTGGGGGAGGCCTCGTATCGCAGCCCCGGGCCGCGGGCCGCCCCCTCAGCGATCTCGGTACGACGCCATCGCCTCCCGGTGTGCCTCCGGGATCGGCGTCGGCTCGCCCGTCTCCGGGTCCACGGCGACGAGCGTCGCCTCGGCTTCCGCCGCGACGGCGTCGCCGATCCGGATATCGTGCGTCATCGTCGCGCTCGACCGGCCGAGATCCGCTATCTCGACGCTCACCGCGACCGCGTCGTCGTCGAGTTCGACCGGTCGCCGGAAGTCGATCGACAGCGACGCCAGCACGGTCGACGCCCCCGAGATGTCGAGGTCGAGGACATCGCGGAAGAAGCGCGTCCGCGCCTGCTCGATGTACGTCGCGTAGACGGCGTTGTTGACGTGGCCCATCGCGTCGATGTCGCGGAACCGAACGTCGATGTCCGCGGTGTAGGTCGCCATATCCGACCCACTGGCGGGGATCGTATGTAGGCGTCGGGATCGGCGTCGACCGCGGCGGCGCCGGGCGCCCCACCAACGTATAAAACCGACACGCGCGTACCGGCGAGACATGGACAACGGCGCGATAGACGACGTCGACAGGGCGATCCTGTACGCGCTCCAGGCGGACGCGCGGAACACGTCGTCCGGGGACATCGCGGAGCGGGCCGGCACCTCGGACAGCACCGTCCGCAAGCGCATCCAGCGGTTGGAGTCCGAGGGCGTGATCAAGGGGTACAGCGCCAGCGTCGACTACCAGCGGTCGGGGTATCCGCTCCGGATGCTGCTCTACTGTACCGCGTCGATACCGGAGCGCGGCGAACTCATCCCCGACATCCTCGCGATCGACGGAGTCGTGTCGGTCCAGGAGCTCGTCACCGGCGAGCAGAACCTCCTCGTCACCGTCGTCGGCGAGTCGGACAGCGACATCACGCCCGTGGCGCAGGCGCTCCTCGACATGGGCGTCACCGTCGCCGACGAGGTCCTCGTGCGGACCCACGAGACGACCCCGTTCGGGCGGTTCGACGCCGGGCGGGACGGGGCGGAGGACTAACCGACGACGCGCTCGACGTCGAGCCCGGTCGCCCGCCGGACGACCGCACGGACCGGGTCCTCCGAGCCGGACAGGTTGTCGGAGTCGCCGTCGAGGACGAGGAGGGCCGCCCGCCGCCCGGGCTCGATCGCCCCGCAGTCGAGGTCGGCGATTTCGGCGCCCGCGGCGGTCGCCATTCGCAACACCTCCCGGTCGGTCACGTCGAACCGCTTCGCCGCCGTCGCCATCTCGCGGAACATTGACGGCTGGTTCAGCATGGCGTTGTCGGTGCCGAGCGCGACGGTGGTGTGGTCGAGCAGCTCCCGTATCGGCGGCGTCCCGACATCGAGGACCGCGTTCGCGCGCGGACAGACGGCGATCGGGACCGACTGGTCCGCGACGCGCTCCAAGTGGTCCGGCTCGGCGTGGACCATGTGAACGAGCAGATCCGGGTCGTAGTCGAGCGCCGGGTGGATGTCGGTCGCGTCCGGCTCGCCCGCGTGGATCGCGAACGGGCGACCGCGATCCTCGCAGGCGGCGCGCTCCGCGGCGAACTCGTCGTCGTTCGCGCCGGAGGCCCCGTAGCCGTCGGCGACGTCGAGGACCGACGGGTCGCCGCTCCCGAAGATGAACGGGTCGACGCCCGTCTCCGCCGCCGCCTCGCGGAGCGCCCGCGCGCCGGCGGGCCCCGACTCGCGGAAGTCGAGCGTGGAGACCGTGCCGGTCCGACGCATGAACCGGAGCGTCCGCCGCATCGCCGACACCAGTTCGTCGCGGTCGGCGGCCGCCAGCCGCCGGTGCTTCAGGCTGTCCGGCGGCGCGACCGCCTCGTCGAGCGACAGGCCGACCGCAGCCTCCTTCGCGACGGAGTCTCCGAGGTGGGTGTGCGCGTTGACGAACGCCGGCAGCACGATGTCCGTCGAGTCGGTGTCCGTCTCCTCGACGGCGTCGATCCGCCCGTCTTCGACGACGACGCGTCCGCGGACGGGCTCGAACGACTCCCCGACCAGGACGGTCCCTGCGAGTTCTCGCATACCGGTCCTCCGGACTCCGAGCCGATATGGTTTCCTGAGTCGCGACGCCGAACGGGCTCACTTGCGACCGCGGACTCGCCAGGCCCTCCCCCACGAGAGGATAATCATAATGTTCTATAATGCTGTTCTTGCGAACGAATTGTGAACACAAACAGCTTTAATAGACGTTATGTTCTCAAAGTGGGTAGACAACGACCGGGTTGCGACTCGACCCGACGGCGGGTCGAGACCGGTCGCGTGGTCGCTCGAACGATGTCAGGACCCACCTCGAAGACGACGGTCGGAGCGCTCCGGAAGACGACGGACTCGTCGTTCGTCTCCGCTGTACTGACGTGGCTCGCGTGGTCGCTGTTCGCCGCGAGCGTCGCCGTCCTCGTCGCCCGACTCCGACTCGGCGCCTCGTGGGAGGTGCCCGGCGCGGTCGCCGTCGACGGACTGACCGTCCTGCTGTGGACCGTCGTCACGTTCTTCAGCGGGATCGTCCACAGCTACTCCCGGCGCTACATGGCCGGGAGCGCCCACGAGACCGACTTCTTCCTCGGGATCTTCTCGTTCACGCTCGCCGTGATGGCGCTCGTCGCGGCCGACCACCTCACGCTGTTCTGGCTGTGCTGGCTGGCGATGGGGCTCTTGATGGCCCGGCTCATCGGGACCGTCGACGGCTGGCCGCAGGCCCGCGCGGCCGCGAGCGTCGCCCGGCGGCACTTCCTCGCGAGCAGCGCGCTCCTCGGCGTCGCCCTATTGACGCTGTGGCGGGCAACCGAGGCGACGACGATCTCGGGTATCGCCGCGAGCGCGGACGGGCTCGGCGGCCCCACGCTGCTCGTCGCCGGGGGCGCGCTCGTCCTCGCGGCGATGATCCAGTCCGCCCTCGTCCCGTTCCACGGGTGGCTGCTCTCCTCGATGACCGCTCCCACGCCCGCGTCGGCGCTGATGCACGCCGGCTTCGTCAACGCCGGCGGCATCCTCCTGACCCGCTTCGCGCCCGTCGTGACGGCCGAAACCGGGCTCATGCTCGCCCTCGTGGTCGCGGGCGCCGCGAGCGCCCTCGGCGGGAAGCTGCTCAAGACCGTCCGGTCGGACGTCAAGGGCGAACTAGGCTGCTCGACCGTCGGGCAGATGGGCTTTATGATCGTCCAGGCCGGGCTCGGCTTCTTCGCCGCCGCCGTGACGCACCTCGTGTTACACGGGTTCTACAAGGCGTACCACTTCCTGAGCGCGGGCGACGAGGTCGAGCGCACGGCCCCGACGGAGACCGAATCGGAACTCGGGGGAACGGGCGTCGCGGGTGCGGCCGTCGTGTTGCTGACCGGGCTCGCCGGCGGCGCGACGTTCGCGGTCCTGACGGGGAAGGGAACGAGCCTCGACAGCGGGCTGCTGCTCGCCGGGTTCGTCACGCTCACGACGCTCCACGCGGCCCGGAGCGCCGTCCGGCAGACCGGTCTGTCGACGGCGGCCCGCTACGGCGCCGTCCCGCTGGTGGCGCTCCCGGCCATCGCCGTGTACGCGCTCGCGTACGAGGCCGTCTCGGGGCTGCTCGCCGGGCTCCCCGTCGTCTCGGCGCCGACCGAACTGACAGCGCTCCACGCGCTCGTCGGCGTCGCCTTCCTCGCGGCGTACGTCGCGATCGAGACCGGCGTCTACGAACGGAGCGAGCGCCTCTACGTCGCCCTGCTGAACGCGGGGCAGCCCGCCCCGGAAACCGTCCTGACCGCCACGGAGGAATACGATGAACGCTGAATCCACCACCGAAGACGACGCAGACGCCATCGGAGACGCTATCGAGACGGCCGCGACCGCCGTCGGGTCGGTCTGGCCGGTCCACTCGTTCGTGACCGCGAACCCCCTCGCCGGCTTCGAGGA
This sequence comes from Halorubrum sp. C191, assembly GCF_002727095.1. Taxonomy (NCBI): domain Archaea; kingdom Methanobacteriati; phylum Methanobacteriota; class Halobacteria; order Halobacteriales; family Haloferacaceae; genus Halorubrum; species Halorubrum sp. C191. Next base: position 114,036 of record NZ_NHNZ01000174.1, read on the forward strand.
CCGGCCGTTCGACGAGGCCGTGAGCCGGGCGGCGGACCTTCTCGGCGGCCGCGGCTACCCGCGGGCGGCGACGTTCCGGACGGCCCTCAACGAGGGGCGGATCGACGCCGACCTGCTCGACGAGACCCTGACCGACCGCGGCTACGAGGCCGGTCCCGAAGCCCTGCTGGACCGGCTGGAATCCGCCGAGGGGACGGACGAACCGAGCGACGCCGGCGCCGCGACGCGTCCGGATTCCGACGCCGAGCGCGTCGACCGCGTGCTGACGAAGTGGCTGTCGGCCTTCCTCGACGAGGGGCGGGCCGAGTGGTCGATGCCGAACCGCGAGGCGGGGTTCTACGACGCGTTCCGGTCGGTCGCCCAGCACGACGACGAGATCCCCGATCGGGGGCTCGCAGCCGACCTCCCGGCGTCGCCGACGGCGGCCGTCGAGTCCGCGCTGGAGCCGTATCCCGACGACCGGTGGCAATCGATCTTCGAGGCGCAGTTCGCCGCGCTCCCCGGGTGGACCGGGCTGCTCAAGCGCCGCGCCGACGACGGCGGCGCGTGGCAGTCCGCGTACCCGATCACGCTGACCGGGTACCTCGCGGCCCGGCTCGCGCTGGCGGACGCCTTCGGTATCGACCTCGCCCCGCCGGCCGAGTCCGACGGTCCGGTCGTCGACGCGGAGGACGAGATCGCGGCAGCGTTCCTGAGCGCGTGGGAGGCGACGTACCGCGACGCGCTCGTCGAGCGGGTCGCGGCCGAGAGCGAGGCCCGCCACGGCGAGCGCGGGGCCCGCGCGGACGGCGGCGCGTCCGGACGCCCGGACGCCCAGCTGGTCTTCTGTATCGACACGCGCTCGGAGGTGATCCGTCGGCACGTCGAGGCGACAGGGGACTACGAGACGCACGGCTACGCCGGCTTCTTCGGCGTCCCGATGGAGTACCAGGGGTACGACGACGACGTGTCGATCGACGCCTGTCCCCCGATCCTCGACCCGCAGCACCGCGTCGCCGAGATCCCGACGGACGACGGCGCGCGCTCGCGAGGCCGCGGGCGAGGCGATCGAGACGCTCCGCTCGAACCCCGCGACCGCCTTCAGCTTCGTTGAGGGCGCCGGCAGCGGCTACGGGCTCGCGCTCGCGGCGCGCACGCTCCTTCCCGCCCGGGTGTACGACCTGCTCTCGACGACCGACGACGCGGTTCCGGGCGACCACGAGTTCTGCGAACCGGGCGTCCACCGGCAGGACGGCGCTCCCGGAGCGCTTCCGACCGGTCTGACTCGCGACGAGAAGGTCGAGTACGCCGCGACCGCGTTCGAGCTGATGGGGTGGGAGGAGTTCGGTCGCCTCGTCGTCTTCACGGGCCACGCGGCCGAGACGGCAAACAACCCCCACGACTCCAGCCTGGACTGCGGTGCCTGCGCCGGCAACCCCGGCGGCCCGAGCGCCCGCGTCCTCGCGGCGATCTGTAACGACCCCGAAGTGAAGACGGGACTGCGCGAGCGCGGCCACGACGTGCCCGACGACACCGTTTTCCTCGCCGCCGAACACAACACGACGACCGACGAGGTCGAGCTGTACGACGGGGACGTACCGGACTCGCACGCGGCGGACCTCGAACGGCTGCGCGCGGACCTCGACGCCGCCCGCGAGGCGGCAGCCGCCGAGCGGGTCGGACCGGCGGGCGAGGCCGACTCGGCCGGACCCGGGGGCGCGGCGGGCGTGCGCGAGGCGGAACGGCGGGCCGCAGACTGGGCCGAGACGCGCCCCGAGTGGGGGTTGGCCGGAAACGCCGGCTTCGTCGTCGGGCCCCGGCCGCTGACGAGCGACCTCGACCTCGACGGGCGCGCCTTCCTCCACTCGTACGACTGGGCGACCGACCCCGACGGAACGGCGTTGGAGGCGATACTGACGGGCCCGATGGTCGTCACCCAGTGGATCAACGCGCAGTACTACTTCTCGACGGTCGACAACGCCGCGTACGGCAGCGGGTCGAAGGTGACCCACAACCCGGTCGGCAACGTCGGCGTCTATCAGGGCAACGGCGGGGACCTGATGACCGGCCTTCCGCTCCAGTCGCTCATGGCCGACGCCGACACGGCGTACCACCAGCCGCTGCGGCTCTCGACGGTCCTCCACGCGCCCGTCGACCGCGTCACCGATATCCTCGCCGACAACGAGGCGGTGGCCGGACTGCTGGACAACGACTGGCTCTCGCTGACGGTCGTCGACCCGACGCGGGACCACCGCGCGTTCCGCTACGAAGAGGACTTAGAATGGACGCCGGCGCCCGCGGCGGCCGAAGCGCGCCCCGGAACGGCGACGACGCCGGCCGTCGCCGACGACTGAGATCGGTTCGCCACGGAACCCGGCGAGCGGAGCAAGCGCGGCCGCCCACGCGACGGCGCCGAGAGCCACGCCTGTTTCGTCTCGATCCGGAAGGACACAGCACAGGGAGAGCGTCCCGCTCGGCGACGCGTTCTCAGCGGGCGGGCGACGGTACGTGGTGGGCGTCCCCGGACCGAGTGATCTCGGTCAGTACAGCAGTTCGTCGTCGTTCTCGATCATGTACAGCGACCGGGCGGCGATGTTGACCGCGTGGTCGCCGACCCGTTCGAGGTCGCGGATCGTGAGGAGCAGCCGCGAGACGTTCTGCATGGTACCCTCCACGTCCTCGTCTTCGCGGAGCTCGTCGCGCTCGATGAGGTCGCGGACGACGAGGTCGCTCGCGGCCTCGCAGGCGGCGTCGACTTCGTCGTCCGACTCGGCGACGGCGTAGCAGCGCTCTGCGTCAGACTCCGCGTACGCGTCCATCGCCTCGTCCAGCATCGCCAGCGTGTCGTCGCCGATGCGCTGGACGTCGACGTCGGGGAACACCTCGCGGTCGGCCCGCTTGGCGTACTCGCCGAGGTTCGTCGCCAGGTCTGCGATCCGTTCGAGGTCGGTGATGATCTTGAACGAGGCCGCGATGAACCGCAGGTCCCCGGCCACCGGCTGCTGGAGCGCGATGAGGTCCGTACACTGTCCCTCCAGTTCGAGGTAGAGGTCGTTGATCTCGGCGTCGCCGGCGATCACCTCTTCGCCCAACTCCTCGTCCTGCTGTTCGAGCGCGTCGAGCCCCATCCGCAGGCGCTCGGCGACGACCTCGCTCATGTAGAGGACATCGTCGCGGAGGTCTTCGAGCTTCGTCTGGTACTGTTCGCGTGGCATCTTGGCAGATCCGCCACGCCCGACGCACAAAAACACGTCGGCGGCCGGTTCCCGAACGCGGCAGCCGGGCGGTCGACGAATGACCGAGCGGAGCGACGAGGGAGCGGCCGCGACGACACCGACACGTCGGCAGCGGTCACGACCCCGCGTGACTCGGCCGGTACCGGACGGGTTCGGCCGGTGACGGACTGGTTCGACCGGTAGCGGAGCCTCGGTCGAAGCGTTCAAACCCCGCGGCGACGACGGCTCGGATATGCAGAGCTTGGAAGACTTCGTTGTCGACGAGAACGAGGAGGCGCTCGCGCCCGCGGTGGTGCTCGCGACGATCGCGCTCCTCGCGGTGTTCGTCGTCGGAATCCTGGTCTCCGCGGTCGGGCTCGTCGCCTGACCCGTCCCGGCCGTTCGGGCAGGAGGACTCCGTCAGAAGCCCCCCCGCGCCACGGCGTTTTTTGTGCCCGCGGCCGGGCGGGACGGTATGGACCGCCGGATACTCGCCGACCTCCTCGGCCGCAACGACGACCACGTCGCCGCTCTCCCTCCCGACGTTTTCGACAGCCACCGCGACGGCCAGCGCCCCGGCGTGGTCTCCGTCTGCTGTTCCGACTCGCGCGTGTCACAGGAGGGGATGTTCGCCGTCGACGAGCCGGGGTTCCTCTTCACCTCCGGCGCCATCGGCAACAGCGTGAGCGCGCTCGTTGACGGCGAGCGCGTCCTCGACGGGAGCGTGGCGTACCCGCTCCGGCACACCCACACCGAGGTCCTCGCCGTGGTCGGCCACACCGGGTGCGGCGCGGTCGGCGCCGCGCTCGCGGCGGCGCGCACCGGCGAGTTCCCGGCCGAACCGGGCGTCCGCGCCGCCGTCGAGGCGCTGCTGCCGATCGTCGAGGCCGGGCTCGACGACCCGGCCGTCGTCGGCGAGGGTGACGGCGAGGCGGTCGACGGCACGACCGACGAGGACGCCGAGAGCGATGCCGGTGTCTCGGTCCGCGACCGGCTCGTCGAGTACAACGTTCACGAGCAGGTCGCGTTCGCCCGCGGCAGCGCCGAGGCGGCCGACGCGACCGTGTACGGCTTCGTGTACGATCTCCACGGCGTCTACGGCGACCGTGACGGCGTCGCCTACCTCGTCAACGCCGACGGCGAGCGCGACCCGGCGGCGCTGCGCGACCTCGTCGGCGCGTCGCACGACGACCACGTGGTGACACTCCTGTAGCGCGAGGGGCTCCAAGCCGCCGAGATCGGGAGGCACCGGGACGCCAAGGGCGAGGGGATCGCATCCGACAACCGTTTTACGGCGACGCCCGAATGGGGTTCAAATGGACCGACGCGTCCTGTTCGCGACGCTGATCCTGCTGGCCGGCGGCGCGACCGGGGTGGGCGTGGCGCTGTTCGCGTTCGTCGGCGTCGACGACGCCACCACCGAGACGACAATCGTCTGGGAGTCCGGGCCGGCGCCCGGCGACGACGGCAGCGGCGCGGCGGTCGCGACCGTCGACGGCGAGCCGCTCCTCTTCCGCCCCGCGGCCGAGGACGGGTCGCGGGTCGTCCGCGCGACGGCCGTCGGGACCGACGAGACGCCTTGGTCGGTCCCGGTCTCCGGCCCGGACGCGGAGCGCGGCGGCGGGGACGCCGGCGACACGAACGGCTCCGACGGCGACGGCCCGGTCGGCGTCAGCGGGCTCACCGCGGGCACCCTCGCCGGCGACCCGGTCGTCGCGCTCACGACGGCGCCGGGGGAGCTCGTCGTCCTCGACGCCGCCGACGGGACGGAGCGGTTCGCGGTCGACCTCGGCGGTCCGAGCGGGGTCCGCCCCGCGATCGGCGACCTCACCGGCGACGGAAGTCGGGAGGTGGCCGCGGTCACGACCGACGGGGGCGTTCGCGTCGTCGACGCCGCGGGCGACTCGGTCGCCGAGGCCTCGCTGGCGGGCGAGATCAGCCGCCGACCGCTCATCGTCGAACCGGACGCTGAGGCCGACGAGCGGGGCGGAATCGCGGTGCTGACGACCGCGGGCGCCCCCGCGACGGTCCACATGCTCGACGCGAGCGGCGGGACGCGATGGACGACCGAGCCGACCGTGAATCCGCTGAGCTGGAACGCGGCGGACAGCCGGGACGGGCCAGTGCTCGCGCTCGGCGGCGCCAACGGGAACATCGAGACGCTGGAGACGAGCGACGGCTCGGACCGGTACGAGGTCGGCCTTCAGGATCTCCCGGTCGCGATCGGCGATGCGGACCCCGGACGGGTGTACGTCGGCGGCTCCGGGAGCGTCTGGGCCGTCGACCTCCTCGACGGCGAGGTCGTCTGGAAACAGCAGTACGGTGCCTCGACCCGGATCAACGAGCCGCGCATGGGCGACGTCGACGGCGACGGCGAACTCGCGCCCGTGGTGGTCAACCGCGACGGCGAGGCCCTCGCGATGACCCAACAGGGCGAGGTGACCGCCCGGGGCGGTCCCGCCGAGGTCGTCGCGTACGGCGGTCCCCTGTTCGCCGACGTCACCGGCGACGGCGGTGACGAGGTGATCGTCGTCGCGGACGACGGGACCGCGATCGCGGTCGACACGTGATTCCGGGAGCGGCGCTCGGCGGCAGTTTATGCCGGCAAGGCAGAGCAAAACCAACCGACTGCGCCGCACTCAGCGCGAATATTCACCGGAAACGCGGTGTGTCGCGTGAGCGGTAGCTCTGTGCGGGATCGGACAGCGGAGAAACGGTAGACGCTCCGCGAGCAGCCGCGTCAGTGAGATTCGTCCTCGTACACCCACGCGGCGGTGTCGAGGTCGTAGTCGACGAGCTCCTCGTCGTCGAAGAACAGGTCGATCTCGCGCTCGTTCGCGCCCTCGTCCTCGTGGTCCGACGCGTGGATCACGTTGTGGCCGAGGTCTAAGCCGAAGTCGCCGCGGATCGTGCCCGGGGCGGACTCGGCGGGGTCGGTCTCGCCGACCATCGCGCGGACCTGCCGGGTCGCGTCCGCGCCCTCCCACACCATCGCGAAGACGGGGCCGGAGGTAATGAACTCGACGAGGCCGTCGAAGAACGGCTTGTCCTCGTGTTCACCGTAATGGTTCTTCGCGAGATCCTCGTCGAGCTGGACGAACTTCCCGGCGACGAGCTTGAGCCCGCGCTCCTCGAAGCGGGAGACGATCTCGCCGATGAGACCGCGCTGGACGCCGTCGGGCTTCACCATCACGAAGGTGCGCTCGTCGTGGTGGCTCACTGCTCGTCGCCTCCGGCCCGGTGACCCTCCTCGGTCCACTCGACGTCGCGCGCCTCGCGGCCGAGGAAGTAGTTCTTCTCCGCCTTCGAGTCGACGAAGTGGAGGATCTGTCCGTCCTTCTTCACGTACATCGTGCCCGTGCCGGGCTCGATCTCCTCACCGCTGTAATCGCAGGTGCGTGTCTCGACCATTGGTTATCGGCCTCCGATGGAGTCGGCGTCGCGCTGGGTCTCCCGCAGCTGGAGCACGTCGCCCAGACGGACGGGACCCAGGACGTTCCGGGTGATGATCCGGCCCTGGTTCGATCCCTCTTGGATGCGGCACTTGACCTGCATGGCCTCGCCGTGCATCCCGGTCTTGCCGACGACCTCGATGACCTCCGCGGTCGTCGAGTCGCCGGTGCCCTCTTCTGCGCTCATGGGAGGTTATCGGAGCTCCGCGACCTTCTCGCCGATGTCCTCGACGTCGTCGGCGGCGTCGCCGGCGTCGACGACGGCGGCGGCGGCCGAGCCGACCTCGAGGCCGGCGGCCTGCCCGACCTCGTCCTGCGTGTCGACGAAGGCGACGGGGATCCCCTTCTCCTCGGCGAGCTCGGGGAGGTGCATCACAATCTCCTCGGGGGAGACGTCCTCGGCGACGATGACGAGGTCGGCGTTGCCGCGCTCGACGGCCTTGGTGGTCTCGTTGGTTCCTTTCTTCACGGTACCGGTGTCTCGGGCGACCTCGAGCGCTTCGAGGGATCGCTCCGCGAGGTCCGCCGGGGTGTCGTAGTCTACGTAAACGGGCATATGTTGTTCACCTATCCTCCGTGCGGGCTCGCGTGCCCGTCCCGTGGTCGGTCCCTAACGGAACGGCACATCATCAACCCCACAGAGGCTGTGCCCCGTGGTAGTCAGGACATCCATAAAAGCGCTTTCAATGTCTCGCGCGTGTGCGAGCGGGAGTCACGGGGCGAGATCGCGGGCAGGACCGGCCGTACCGCGGTCGCCGTCGCACCGCCCGCGGCGGACCCGGCGACACTCCGCGCTTTTTATGCGTCGCTCGCCCCTCAGTCGACTCGACGAATGGTCCGCCTCGTTCACTACTCCGACATCGAGAACGTCTTCGACGCCCCCGAGCGAGCGGCGCGCCTCGCCGGCCGGATCCGAGCGCTCTCGGGCCCCGACGCCGCGGTCGTCGGCACCGGCGACACGACCGCGCCGGGCGTCCTCTCGCTGGTTGCGACGGGCAGGCAGGTCCTCGACTTCTACGAGGTGACTGACACCGCCCTCGACACGTTCGGCAACCACGAGTTCGACTACGGTCCCGACCCGCTCCGCGGCCTCGTCGCCGACTCGCCCGCGACGTTCGTCTCCGCGAACGTCCGCGGCGAGGCCGGCGAGCCGTTCGGCCGCGACGAGGGCGTCGTCCCGTGGGCAACCCGCGAGGTCGACGGCGAGACGGTCGGGTTCGTCGGCGTCACCGACCCCGCGACGGACTCGCTTAACCCCATGGCCGCCGACCTCTCGTTCGACGACCCCGTCTCGGCCGCGCGCGACGCGCTGGCCGAGATGCGCGCCGCGGTCGCCGAGCGCGAGAGAGGCGGGGGCGGCGACGAGGGCCTCAATCACGTCGTCGTCCTCTCGCACCTCGGCGCGGGCGACGACGACCTCGCCCGCGAGCTCGACGTCGACGCGATCGCCGGCGGCCACGTCCACAGCCGTCGGAACGAGGTCGTCGACGATACCCTGCTCGTCCGACCCGGCGTCAACGGCGAGGCGGTGGCCGAGATCGACCTCGATTCCGAGCCGCCGACCGCGACGCTCCACGAGCCCGACGGGGCCGACCCCGCGCCGGGGCTCGCCGACGCGCTCGCCGAGCGGATGGCCGCGGCCGACCTCGACGAGACCGTCGACACCGTCGACCGACCGATCGAGCGGTCCGGCGACGTGGTCCACGGCGGGGAGTGCCGCGTCGGCAACTTCGTCGCGGACGCGTTCCGGTGGGTCCACGACGCCGACGTGGGGCTGTCGAACGCGGGCGGGCTCCGCCAGGGCGACCCGTGGACGGGCGACGTGACGAAGGCCGACCTGATCAGCCTGATCCCGTTCGAGGAGCCGGTGGCGCTCGCGTCGGTCACCGGCGCGGAGCTCAGCGACGTGTTCCGCGAGATGGCCGCCCCCGACGTGGACTTCGGCGAGGACGACTGGTGGCACGGCCACGTCTCGAACGCCCGCGTCGTCTGGGACGACGACGCCGAACTGGTCTTAGAAGCCACCGTCGGGGGCGAGCCCATCGACCCGGACGCGCGCTACACGGTCGCCGTCTCGGAGTACCTGCTCCACTCCGAACACGAGTACCCGACACTCGGCCAGCGTCATCGGGTCGACGAGGCGGACATCCAGTACGAGGTGTTGGCCGCTTACGCCCGCGAACACGGGATCGCCCCCGAAATTGAGGGACGGATCGAGATCCGGAACCGGGCCCCCGCAGCGGACGACGACTGAACGAGCGGCGACGGGCGGGCGGTCGGGATGCGAGTGTCGGATCGCGTCTCGAAGCGGCGAGTCCGGCGTCACGGCCCCGGTAGGTTCGGTCGGGTCACCGAGAGAGAGTTTAACACTGTTTGTTTCGTGTGTACATATAGCACATGGACGCGCTTGACGAGGTGCTCGGGAAGTACGCGACGAGCCAGAAGCTGATGGATCACATCAGGTACACCGCCGAATCGCTGAGCATGGAATTCGACGGCTGGGGCGAACAGTACGTGAGCGGTCCCAGTCTCTACGTCCTCATCGTCGCCGAGGTGAACTTCGCCGACTACACCGACCCCCTCGGCGACAACGAGTGGCCGGTCGACCGGTGCCGCGTTGTCACGGAGTCGCGTGATACGTTCACGAAGGTCGCCCGGGACGTGGCGTTCAGTCGAGACGGGGCCGTCATCGTGACCGGCGACGGTACCGTTCAGCGACAGATGGTGCGGGTCCGGAACCCCTCTCGCGGCGAGATCGAAGACGTCGACGGCCTCGAGTTCCCCGGCTGGATGGGGACCAAACACATGAGCGCCTTGGAGACGTCGCTCCGCGACGACGTCCTCTGGGGAATCACGCTTAGCGAGGAGGACGGACGCGTTACGACGTTCCTGAACGGTACGTACCAGGACTACCCTCGCGACGAGATCGGGGGGCGGTGGCGACCCGAGACGTAGGCAGACGCCCCACCGAGCGACGACCGCGAGGTTTCGGCGGGACCGCGCGCGTCCGTCGCCGCCCCGGCTACTCGAGGTCGACCTCGACGTCGCGCTGGAGTCCGGCCGCCTTCACCGTGTTGTACAGCAACATCGCGCGCGTCATCGGCCCGACGCCGCCGGGGACCGGCGTGATAGCGCCCGCGACTTCTTCCGCCGACTCGTAGTCCACGTCGCCCACCAGCTCGTACCCCTTTTCGGTGTCGGCGTCGACGCGGTTGATCCCCACGTCGATCACGGTCACGCCCTCTTTGAGGGTTGAGCCGTCGACGAACTCGGGGATGCCGGCGGCCGCGACGACGATGTCCGCGTCGGCCAGTTCCCCCTCTAGGTCTTCGGTTCGGGAGTGGCAGACGGTCGTCGTCGCGTTGCCGGTCGGGGACTTCTGTATCAGCAGGTTCGCCATCGGCTTGCCGACGATGTCGGAGCGGCCGACGACGACCGCGTCCGCGCCCTCCGTCTCCACGTCGTAGGCGGCGAGCAGCTTCTGGACGCCGTGGGGGGTACAGGGCTTGAACCGGGCGTCGCCCGCGACGAGGCGGCCGACGTTCTCCGGGTGGAAGCCGTCAACGTCCTTCTCGGGGGCGATCCGCCGGAGGACGGTCCGCTTGTCCACGTGGTCCGGGAGCGGGAGCTGGACCAATATCCCGTGAACGTCGTCGCGGTCGTTGAGGTCGTCGATCGTCTCGTACAGCCGCTCGGCGGGCGCGTCCGCGTCGATCTCGACATGGAAGCTCTCGATGCCCACCTCCTCGCAGTCGCGCTGTTTCATCGAGACGTACGTCTCGCTGGCGGGGTCGTCGCTCATCAGCACCGTGGCGAGGCCCGGCTCGACCCCGGAGTCGGACAGCCGCGACACCTCGTCGGCGACCGCGTCTCGCACGTCCGCCGCGACCGCCTCCCCGTCGATGATCTCCGTCATGAGCGATTCTCGTCGTCCCCGCGGTAAAAGTGAACCGGGATCATGCGTATCGAGTCTCTCATAACTCCCAGGTTATACGTATATGTGGATCGGCTACTCCGGGAACAGCTCTTCCTCGCGCTCGACGGCGTCGATCGCGGCGACCTCCGCGTCGGTCAGTTCGAGGTCGGCCGCCGCGAGGTTGGCGCGGAGGTGGGCCTCACTCGACGCCTTCGGGATCGTCACCACCGGCTCCTTCGCGGCCGCCCACGCGATCGCGACCGCCTCGGGCGTCGCGTCGTGCGCCTCGGCGACCGCGGCGACGGCGTCGATCTCGCGCACCCGACCGCCAGCGAGCGGCGAGTAGGCGACGACCGGATACCCGTGTTCGCGGGCGTGACCGAGTAGCTCGGGTCGGAGGAACAGCGGGTGGAGTTCGGTCTGGTGGGCCGCGGGCGGCCGTCCGAGAACCTCGATCGCGCGGTCGAGGTCCGCGACCTCGAAGTTCGAGACGCCGACGTTCCGCACGAGTCCGTCGTCGCCCACGCGGTCGATGGCGGGCAGCGTCGTCTCGGGGTCGTAGTCGCCGCGAGGGCGGTGAACGTACAGCAGGTCTATCGCGTCGACGCCGAGCCGGTCCGCGCTCTCGCGGGCCGCGGGCGCGACCGCGCCGGCCGCGAGGTCGTCTGTCCAGAGCTTCGTCGCGACGGTCACGTCGCCGCGGTCGAGGTCGCCGTCGGCCAGCCCGGCGGCGAGCCCGTCGCCCACGACCGCCTCGTTGTCGTAGATCCGAGCGGTGTCGAGGTGGCGGTAGCCGACGGAGAGCGCCGTCGCGACCGCACCCGGATCGTCGATCCCCATCGTTCCGAGACCGACCGGCGGGAGGTCCATGTCGCGACGTGCGCGGGACGGGAACTAAAGGCTCTCGCCGTGTGAGCTGGACGGCGGGGCCGCGCTCGCGGCCGTGAGTTGACGCCAGCAGTTACGAGCCCGGCCCTCGTACGGACGCCCATGTTTCCCTTCCCCTTACACAGTCGTCGACCCGCCCTCCAGCGCTCGCGCGGCGCGTCGGTGGTCGGCGCCGACGCCGCATGAGCCGGACCGGCGCGTGGTCGCTCCCGACGGCCGCGGGACGCCTCGCGGTCACCCCGGGCGAGATACGCGTCCGGAACCGACCCGACCGCATGTGCGTCGAGGGGCTCCGGGCCCTCGCGAACGGCCGAGCGCCCTCCATCGGTCGCGACGTTTCGGGGTCGGCGGTCGCCGCCGCTATCGCCGCGCTCGGGACGCTACTGGAGTGGGTCGGCAGCGGCGGGACTGGTGGCGGGATCGCCGCGTTCGGGCTCGTGACCGGGTTCGCCGGGGTTTGCGTCTCGGCCGTCCGGAACGCGCGGACGGAGATACCGCTGCGAGACGTCCGGCGCGCCGAGTTCAGGGACGGCGACGTGGTCGTCGTTCACGAGGACGAAGACGGCGACGCGGTCGAGACGGCCTTCCGACCGCGGTCGCCCGCGGCCCGGAACGACGCGGCGCTCGCGCTCCGCCTTCGCGGCGTCGACCTGCGCGGTGCCGACGACGCCGACGGCGTCTCCCGGACCGTCGTCGACGCGCCCGAGACGGAACTCGTCGCGTGAACCGTGACGGCTCGTCCCGTTGTCCTACCGGGGTTCACCGCGTCATCGACACCGACCGCTCGACGACCTCGTACCCCTGCGCGGCGAGCGCCTCGGCGTAGTACCGCTCGGCGACCCGCCCCTGCGGGAGCCGCCGGAGGCCGAACCGGCGCGTCGGTCGCAGTTCGAGGTCGACGACGGTCCCGCCGTCGGTCGTCTCGCGGACCGTCGCCGCGTACGAGGCCCACGGCCGACCGTCCGCCGTCCCCTCTATCTCGACCGTCGCGACCGGCGGGTGGTCGGAATCGCTCTCGCCGACCGCGGCGTCGTCGACCGCGTCCCTCCCGCTCACGTCGACGGAGAGGTCGAGCTCGACCGACTTGAGGCCGAGGAGATACGAGAACTCGTAGGTTGCGTCCGTTCCGGGCGCGCTTCTGTCGGTAGCGGCGTCGGTCGACGCTGCCGTGTCGGCGGCGCTCCGGACCTCGTCGGCGACGCCCCACTGGAACGCGAGGTTCGGCGGTCTCGCCGACCCGAACCGCCGGACGACCGCTCCGGGCGACGCGTCCGTCCGGAGGCGAGTCGAGCCGCGCCGTCGAAACACGGGCACGCGGAGCGCGACGACGATGACGGCGCCGACCGCCACGCCGGGCCAGAACGAGATGGCGACGACCGCCGCGAGAAATGCGACGACGACGAGCAGCGCGAGGGTCCAGCCGACGGCGCGCTCCGCCCGGCGGTAGCGAGCGACGACGGACCGCACGTCCGATGCGTCTGTGTCGAGGGGCTGACTCGCGGAGGGCGAGGGCATCGCTCGCGCTTCGGGGACCGATCACATGTCCGTTTTGATCGCGCGGCCGTCGCGAGTCACACGCCGAATCAGATCCCGCCGTCGGCGTCGGGCGGCGCTCGCCCGCAGATGCTCACGAGGTCGTGGAGGTCGTCGATCTCGTAGGTCGGGTGGCAGTCCAGTTCGGTCGACCGGCGGTGAGGGCGGCGGAGGAACGCGGAGTCGATTCCCGCGTTGTCGGCCGCGCGCACGTCCGACTCGTTGTCGCCGACGAACAGCGCCGTCTCGGCGCCGAGGTCTTCGAGGGCGCGCTCGATGTAGTACGGCGAGGGCTTCTTCCGCGAGAGGCTGGCCACCGAGGGGTCGCGGCCGTACGCGACCTCGAAGTGGTCCGCGAGCCCGAAGTGGTCCAAGAGCGCGTCGACGGTCGCCTGCTGGTTCGAGGAGACGACGCCGAGGGAGGCGTCCAGCGCGCGGACGACGTCCACGTCGTCGTACGGCGTCTTCTGTCCCTCCCGGGCGGCGTCGATCTGCGCCGCCGACGCGACCTCGTCTCTGACCCGCCAGAACTCCGCCGGGTCGACGCCGTAGCGCTCGCAGATGTCGGCCAGGGTGGCGGGGTCGACCCCGACGGCGACGTCGTCGACGTGGGCGAGGTCCGGGTCTTCGACGCCGAGGCTCACGAAGGCGTCCCAGGCGGCCTCGCGGAGCGTGTCGAACGGCGTCCGCCCGACCAACACCCCGTCGTTGTCGAAGACGACGGCGTCGTACACGCATCGCCGTGGGTGGGTAACGGGCAAAAAGGTTTCACACGTCGGCCGGTCGGTGCCTCAGACGCCGAAGAGCCGGAGGAAGAGCCCGGCGAGCAGCGCCAGCGCACCGACGATCACGCCGACGAAGGGGATCGGTACCGGGAGCGGGATCACGATCAGCGCGACGCCGACGGCGATCAGCGTGGTCGAGAGCCTCACGGGATCGCTTCGCCGTCGACGCTCAAATACCTTCAGGCGGATTGCGCGCGGCTGACGACCGCCCCCGGCGAGCGCGATGACTCCCGCACTTTCAATACCCGTCCCGTCGAACTCTCAGAACGGACCATGAACATCTCTGATATCGCAGTGCCGGAATACGTCGAGGTCGACGTCGACGAGCGTCTCGCCAAGGTCCGTTCTATCTTCGAGCGAGAGAACCCGAAGGGGATCGTCGTCGTCGAGGACGGCGAGTACGCCGGGGTCGTCGGGGAGAAACAGCTCATGCGCTCGCGCATGGAGGACGACACGAAGGTGTCGGCGGTGATGAAGCCGGCGCCCTCCGTCGACCGTCACGAGGACGTCCGCGAGACCGCCCGGCTCCTCGTCGAGGGCGACGTGAAGATCGCGCCCGTCTACGAGGGCGAGAAGCTCTTCGGTATCGTCACGGTCGACCAGATCCTCGAGGCCGTCCTCGACAGCCTCGACGCGATCACCGTCGGCCAGATCGCCACCGAGGACGTGATCGGCATCGGTGAGACCGAGAGCGTCGGGCGCGCCATCAACCGCCTCCGCGAGAACGGCGTCTCCCGACTGCCGGTCCTCGGCGACGACGGCGACCTCGTCGGCGTCGTCACCACGAACGACATCGTGGAGTTCGTCGTCCGCGACCAAGAGCGACAGGGCAGCGGCGACCGCGCGGGCGACATCGACCGGATGCTCGACATCCCCGTCTACGACATCATGTCGAGCCCCGTCGTCACCGCGCGGAACGACGAGACCGCCCAGGCGGTCGTCGAGCGCATGTTCGACAACGACGTCTCCGGGCTCGTCGTCACGCCCGAGGGCGTCGACACCGTCGCCGGGATGGTGACGAAGACCGACGTGCTGCGCGCGCTCACGTTCACCGAACAGGATTCGATGGACGTCCAGATCACCAACGTCGACCTGTTGGAGGGGACCTCCCGCGAACACATCGTTGAGTCCATCGAGCAGGTCGCCGACAAGTACGCGGACATGCACGTCATCCACGCGCACGTCCGACTCCACGCGCACAAGGAGAAGCTCCGCGGCACGCCCCTGATCCAGTGTCAGATCCGCCTCCGCACCAACGAGGGTCAGGTCGGCGGCTCCGGCGAGGGGTACGGCGCCGAACACGCCTTCCACGTCGCGCTCGACAAGCTGGAGCGGAACGTCTTGGAGATCAAGGGCGTCAACGCTGACGAAGAATACCGCGGCCAGCTCCTCCGGAAGCTCGGCGACCTCTAAGTCGGTAGCGACCCGCGACGGCGGACGCGCGCTTCGCGTCGCCGTCGACAGACCCCGACCGCACCGCCGGGACGGGACCGTCTCCGGCGTGCGTTTCCGTCGCTGCGTCTCATTCTTCCCCGCCGATCACGCGTCCGAGCCCTCGGCGAGTCCGTCGCCGACGATCCGGAAGGTCGCGGTGTCGCCGGCCGGCTTCGACCGGTGCTTCTCGAGGGTGGCACGGCGGTTCCCACCGCGGTACCGGTCGACGCGCAGGATGGCCCCGGTCCAGTGGTTGAGGGTGTTCCCGCCGAGCGCGCGGTCGCGGTCGCCGTCCGGGTCGGTGAACACCTGGTTCGTGATGATCACAGCGATGTCGTGACGGCGGGCTAACGAGAGGAGGTGCGTCACCTGCTTCGCGACCTTCCGGAGCGACTCGCCGCCCTCGGTGTCACCGGCGCGCTCCAGCCGGTAGAAGCCCGTCGCGGAGTCCAACACGATCAGCTCGACCTCCTCGGCGAGCTCCTCGGCGTCGCGCACCGCCTCGCGCTGGTCGTCGAAGTCGTACGCCTCGGAGATCACGAGCCGCGAGGCGATCGAATCGACCGTCTCGTCGGTGTCCGGGTCGTCGGCGCGGCCCGCGGCCAGCTGCTCGAACCGATCGATCGAGAGCCCCTCGGTGTCGACGTAGAGGGCGCGGTCGCCGCCGGCCGCGACCTCTACCGCGGCCGCGAGCGCGAGGTTCGTCTTCCCGGCGGCCGGCGGCCCGTACACCTGCGTGACGACGCCGCGCTCGAAGCCGCCGCCCAACAGCTCGTCGACCGGGCGACAGCCGGTCGGGATCGGATCGCTCACTGTGAAGTGATCTGCCCGCGCTCGTATTTAAACGGTCGATCGCGTCGCTGTCGGGAGAGCGCCGTCCCACATCGAAATGAGTCACTCCCCGTCGGAGAGAGCCGGCGCTCGTCGGGGTGTGATAAGTGTGAGAGAAACGGAGATAGGCGCCATTCGCGTCGAACGACGGCCGAAATCCGGTAGTGCGTGCGGACGCGCTGTCCGCTACGTGGGGGTTAGTTGCGGACGAGGTTCGTCGCGCGGGGTCCCTTGGGGGACGATTCGATGTCGAATTCCACTTCCTGACCCTCCTCGAGGTCCGGGCCGCCGACGTCTTCCATGTGGAAGAACACGTCTTCGTCGTCGTCGAGGTCGCCGTCGTCAGTCGAGATGAAACCGTAGCCGCCAGTGTCGTTGAAGAAATCAACCTTACCGTTTGCCATTGCGAATAAACGTACAGCCCGTTCGGAGATAACCCTTGCGAGGGCCACGGTACCACGGAGGTTCCGGACGTTCGTCTATCGGAGATGTTCCGTGTACGGCCGTCTCTCAGGGGCGTCTCGCCGGTCTGCGGCGGTCGCGGTCGTGTTCACCGCGCGCAACCAGCCGCGGGGTTCATTTACGAGCGACTACGTAGTTCGGGCAACGACATGGAGCGCCGCCACTTCCTCCGATCGCTCGCCGCCACCGGAACCGCCGCCGGCGCGACCGCCACGGCCGGCTGCGCCGGCGTCCTCGGCGACTCCGGCGACGACGGGACGATCCTCGGCCCGCCGGAACAGAATCGCGGCGAGCCGGTCCACCCGATCCACGGCGACGAGATGCCCGAGTTCACCGTTCCCGACCCGATCGCGGGCGAGGAGATATCGACGACGCAGTTCGAGGGCGAGCGCGCGTTCCTGTGGACGTCCTTCTACACCAACTGCCCCGACGGCGTCTGTCCGGCGCTCATCCTCCGGCTGCGCCGCGTTCAGGAGGTCGCCGCCGAAGAGGGGTTCGGCGACGAGGCCGCGTTCCTCCCGCTCACCTTCGACCCGGAGCGCGACACGGCGGACGTGCTCCGCGAGTACGCCGGGCAGCGCGGCGTCGACCTCGACGCCGGGAACTGGCACTTCCTCCGCCCGGAGAGCTACGAGGCGGGCGTGGAGCTGATGGACGAGAACTTCGGACTCAAGATCGAGAAGACGGACGGCGAACAGTACGAGAACCTGGAGTACGCGTTCCCGCACTACGGGCTCATCCTGCTGGTCAACAAGCGGGGTATCGTCGAGCGGGCGTACCCGCGCGGGCCGGCCACCGACGTCGAACGGGTCGTCGACGACTTCCGACGGGTGGTCACGGCGTGAGGCGACGGCACCTCCTGGCGGGGCTCGCGAGCGTCGGCGTCCTCG